>JBFWZG010000040.1:0-24674 GCA_050185515.1 Reyranellaceae bacterium | reverse complement strand
GTGTAGCCCTTGCCGGCCGGCAGATGCGTCTGCACGGCGCAGGACATGCAGCTGTCGAGCAGGGTCAGGGCGAAACCGCCATGCACGGTGCCGATCGGATTGTAGAAGCGCTTCGACGGGATGCCGGCGAACACGACCCGCCCGGGCTCGACGATCTCGGCATGGAATCCCATCTCATGGCCGATCGGGGCCTGGGGATTGATTCCGTCCCGCATGCCCTGCAGCAGCTCCAGCCCGCTGAGTTGCTTGAGTTTTTCCAGGGGCACAACCCCCGGTTCGCCGCGTTTTATGTGTCCGTCAGCAGACATAATTTGACTCCGATGTCATATTGCGGCTCCCACAAACTGCATATAGACTGCGATTCCATCCGGCGCACGTATTTTCGCGCCCAGATGCCGCCAGCCAGAACTTGAGCCGGGAATAGACGCCATGACATTGCACGACAAGCGGCTTCGCGATGCGAACGCAACGCTCGACAAGGAAATCCTCAACCCCGCAGACGGCTGCACCTGCTTCCGTGTCCGCCGTCTGGCGCGCCGCGTGACCAAGATCTACGAAGAGTCGCTGGCGCCCACTGGTCTCAGCGTCACGCAGTACACCATCCTGTCGATGCTGCGCCATGTCGGCCCGATGTCGATGTCGGAGCTGGCACATCGTCTGGGCACCGATCGCACCACTCTGACGCGCACGCTGCGGCCGCTCGAGGCGGGTGGGTTCATCACCAACACGCCGGAGGCCGACCGCCGCCAGCGCCGCGTCAGCCTCACCGAGGAAGGCAAGGTGGCGCTGCGCACCGCGTCGCCGGCCTGGAAGCGCGCCCAGGCGTCCGTTACCGAGATCCTCGGCGACGGCGCCACCATGTCGCTCAACGACACGCTCGATCAGGCCTATGCGCGCCTGCCCGACAGCGTCATGCCGGCGGCGGCGCCCGTCGGCGAATAGCGCCATCGCTCACGCAATAAAAAAGGCCCGCTTCGAGCGGGCCTTTTTCTTTGGTTCCGAACGTCGCTAGGCGTTGGGGAACGGACCCAGCGGGAAAGGCAGATCGCCGGTGGCGCCGGTCAGGAAGCGCACCAGATCGCGCATCCACCACGACAGTTTGGTGCCGAACTCGGCCAGCTGTTCGTTGCGCTGGCCGCCGCCGATCAGCGTCACGATCAGCTGCAGCAGCGTCACGGCGAACACGAACCACAGCAGCAGCCACGCCATGACGGCGAAGCCGATCGTGTAGACCAGCCGCAGCACGAAGGGATGCTTGATGATCCGCCGACCGGCAGTGTCGTTGCCCGTCTCGCGTCCGGCATCGGCATTGTAGTTGACGTCGCTCAAGGCCTGGCTCCTCCAAAGTCCCTGGGTGAGATCGGGATATGGGGAGGGAAGAAGGGAATGCAAGACGACGTGACTATTCCAATAAAATCGTCACCCCCGCCTCCGAGCGGGGGTCTATCGTCTTCCTCACAAAACGGTCGCGCCTTGGCGCGTCCTTGCCGGGCTGAATGACCGCTGGACCCCCGCTCAAGGCGGGGGTGACGGAAAAGGACGGGGGGGAAGAAGGTGATTCTAGGGAATCAGGATCGCCCGGCCCATGATCAGGCCCTTGCGCAGATCCTGCAGGGCGGCGTCGGCCTCGTCGAGCGGGCGCTTGACCAGCGGCACCGGCTCGACCTTGCCGGCGGACACGATCTTCATCATCTCCGCCATTTCGGCCGGGCTGCCGACCATCGAGCCCTGCACGGTGCGCGAGGTCAGCGGGAACATCGCCACCGGCTGGCTGAACGTGCCGCCGAACAGGCCGACGATCACCAGCTTGCCGCCGGTGCGCAGCGCATTGAAGCCGAAGGCGGCCGAGGCCTCGGCGCCGACGAAATCGATGCAGGCGGCGACGCCGCCATTGGTCATCGCCGTCAGCTCCTTGCGGGCGTCGGGGTTCTTGGGATTGATCACCGCCGAGGCGCCGGCCTGCCTGGCCAGCTCCAGCTTGCGGTCGTCGATGTCGGCGACGATCGGCGCGTGGCCCAGGAGAGACTGGGCGAACTTCACGCCCATCAGCCCGACGCCGCCCGCGCCCATCACCAGGATCGGCTTGCCGCCGTCGAGCCCCTGCACCTTCTTGACCGCCGAGAATGCGGTGATGCCGGAGCAGGCATACGTGCAGGCCAGTTCGGTCGGCACGTTGTCGTAGGCGAAGAGATAGCGCGGGTGCGGCACCAGCACATGGTCGGCGAACCCGCCGTCTTTCTGGATGCCGATGGTCTGCGGCGTGGCGCACAGATGCTCGTCGCCCGCCTTGCACAACCAGCAATTGCCGCAGCCGATCCAGGGATAGACGATGCGCTTGTCGCCCGCCTTGACGCCCTTGGCGTCGGGGCCGACGGCCAAGACGTCGCCGACGATCTCGTGGCCCAGCGCCTTGGGCGGGGCGACGCCCTTGGTCGGCGCCTTGCGACCGTTGCCGAGGTCGAAATAGCCCTCCCACAGATGCACGTCGGAGTGGCATACGCCCGAGGCGGTGATCTTCACCAGCACTTCGCTGCCCTGCGGCACGGGGTTGGGCGCATCCACCCGCTGCAGCGGCTGGCCGAATTCGATCACCTTGTAGCTTTTCATCGCTCCCTCGTTCTTCTCGTTGCTCTGCCAGGCGCCCCTGGGCGCCGTGGCACCGGTCGCGATCTTAGGCGCAGGAAGCGGGGGCGGCCACTTCTGATCGGAGAGACAACAAAAAAGCCGGCCAGGCAGCCCGCGATGCGGAACGGCCGGGCCGGCAGTCGTCCTCCCGTGCCGGATGGCCGGCACAGGTGGCAGTGAGCCGATCGTTGGGGGGCGATCAGCTCTGGGAGATCGGAATGCGCGTTGTCTTGGCCTGCTGCGCGGGCGCTTTGGGCATGACCACCTTCAGCACGCCCTTGTCGAACCTCGCGGTGACCTTGCCGGCGTCGACTTCGCAATCGAGCGGCAGGGAGCGGCGGAACGATCCGTAGCTGCGCTCCAGCAGGTGATAGTTCTTCTTCTCGTCCTTTTCCTCGTGCTCGGATTTCTTCTCGCCCTTGATGGTCAGCACGTTGTCCGCAAGGGTGACCTCGACGTCCTTCTCGTCCATGCCCGGCAGTTCGGCGGTGGCGACGATCTGTTTGTCGTCCTCGCTGACGTCGACGCTCGGCATTACCATGCCTGCGACGTTTGCGGCGCCGGACGGGAATGCGCGGGTCAGCCAGGAATTGGAGAACAACTCGTCGATCTGCCTGTGCAGACGATCGAACGGATCGGTGTTCGGCCGGTTGCTCAGTGACTTCATGTTCAACCTCCTGATCAGGAAAGCGCGAACTTGCCGCGCAGCAATTCGATACTGCCGACGATGGCGTTCGACGTTGATCAGGATCAAGAAAATGGCGCTTTTTCCGGTACTGGCCGATTGATCGCAATCAAGGCCAATATGATTCGGCGGTCCTATTCTGAACTACCATTCGGAAGGAGAACGCCATGCTGGCACGCGACGTGATGACTGCCGATGTCTGCACCGCGAACCGCGACACCGGCGTGGCGGCGATCGCCACGATGATGATCGAGCGTGGGATTTCCGCCGTCGTCGTGATCGATGCGCAACGTCGCGTCGTCGGCATTGTCAGCGAAGGCGACCTGATTCGGCGCTGCGAGGCGGGAACCGACAAGCGGCGCTCAGCCTGGCGCGAGATGGTCGCGGCCAACGATACGCTGGCGCGCGAGTACCGGCTGTCGCACGGTATGAAGGCCGAAGCGGTGATGTCGCGCCACGTCGTCTGCGTCGACGAGCAGACGCCGCTGCATCGCATCGCCGACCTGTTCGAGGCCAAGGCGATCAAGCGCGTGCCGGTGACGCGCAACGGCGTGCTGGTCGGCATCGTCAGTCGCCGCGATCTGGTACGCGCTTTCGTTACCGGTCTGGTGCAGCCCGGCGAGATGCCGCCGGAATCGGGCGACGCGGGCATTCGGGCCGAACTCGAGCGGCGCATGCACGCAGAACCATGGGCGGAATCCATATATCTCCAAAGCGTCGTGCGCGACGGCATCGTCGAGTTCTACGGCTATGCCCGTTCGGAGGAGCACCGCCGCGCCCTGACGGCGCTGGCCGAGACGATTCCGGGCGTGAAATCCGTCAAGGCCGCTGTGCAGGTTGGCGGCCCGCCGATCGCCGCCGTCTGAGGTCGCGACGGTACGACCACGGAGCCAAAGGAAACGGCCGGCCGCGGCGATCGCCGAAGCGATGCCATCGACCGGCCGTCCCTGAACGGGCAGCGCCAAAGGGGGGAGACTTGTCGCTACCCGAGACCGGCGCCGGAAAAATGCAACGCATCCGACGCCGGTTCAGCCTTGTATTTTTGCAGACACCCGTTTCAGCAGACGCCGGCGAGGCGAGCGGATCGCGATCCGTCGCTTCGCCCCTCTGATCTCGAGGAACGGCGCTGCCGTCGCGCCGTTCCGTGGCATTTGCGGCGCCTTACTCGGCGGCCTGCAGCTGCGGCTGCGTCGGCTGGCCGCTCTGGCCGACCACCTTGATGCTGCGCGGCTTCTTCTCTTCCGGCACTTCCCGTTTCAGTTCGACGCTGAGCAGCCCGTTGGCCAGCTTGGCGCCTTCGACGCGGATGAAGTCGGCGAGTTCGAAGCGGCGCTCGAAGGCTCTTCCGGCGATGCCGCGATGCAGGTACTGCCTGGGCTCGTCGCTCTCCGCCTGGCGCCCGGCGACGATCAGGGTGTTCTCGTGCTGGGTAATGGTGATGTCGTCCTCACCGAAGCCCGCCACCGCCATCACGACGCGGTAGGAATCGTCCGACGTCTTCTCGATATTGTAGGGCGGGTAGCCGTTGCCGGCCTCTTCGCGGGTGACGGCGTCGAGCAACTGCGTGACGCGGTCGAAACCGACGGTGGAACGGAACAGCGGGCTGAAATCGAAACTGCGCATGGTCATCTTCTCCTCGGAAGCAAGGTGACATTTCGGGCCCACCGGCTCTGGTCGGGCCCCGTTGCAAACGCCGGCCCCGATATGGGCATCCGGCGTGAGAGAGATTTAGGGCGGCCGCCGCCCGGTTCAAGGGGGGACGGCTCGCGGGCAAAGCGAAGCGAATCAACGTGGTAGCGGACGGCCGGAAACCCGGCCTCCCGCCACTCCGTTCAGCCCTTGACGCAGACGACCTGGCGCAGGGTATGGACGATTTCGACCAGGTCGCTTTGCGCCGCCATTACCGCGTCGATGGGCTTGTAGGCGCCGGGCGTTTCGTCCAGCACGTCTTCGTCCTTGCGGCACTCGACATGCGCCGTCGCCGCGTCGTGATCCGCCAGGCTGAAGCGCCGGCGCGCCTCGTTCCGGCTCATCGCCCGGCCGGCGCCGTGGGAGCAGCTTTCGAAGCTATCGGGGTTGCCCTTGCCGCGCACGATGAACGAGCGAGCGCCCATGCTGCCCGGAATGATGCCGAGCTCGCCCAGGCCGGCGCGCACCGCTCCCTTGCGCGTCACCCCTACTTCGTCGCCGAAATGGCGCTCCTTGCGCACGTAGTTGTGATAGCAGTTCACGGCCACGACGCTGGCGGCGAAGTCGCGCCCCAGCGCCCGGCGTAGCGCATCCATCGCGTTGGCCATCATGAGCGACCGGTTGCGCAGCGCGAAGTCCTGCGCCCAGCCGACAGCCTGCACGTAGTCGCCGAACAGCGGCGTATTTTCCGGCAGGTAGGCCAGGTCGGGATCGGGCAGCGTGACGAACCAGCGCTCCATCTCGCGCCTGGCCATGGCGATGAAGTGCATGCCGATAGCGTTGCCGACGCCGCGCGAGCCCGAATGCAGCATCACCCACACGCGGTCCGCCTCGTCGAGGCAGATCTCGACGAAGTGGTTGCCGGTGCCCAGCGTGCCGATGTGGTGCGCCGCTCGTCCGTAGGCCTTGCGCAGGCGCGGATGGCGCTCCAGCACCGGCTCGAGGCTCTTGCCGGCCTGCAGCGCGGCCACGGCCGAAGCCGGCGGATCGCCCCAGGCGCCGCGGTCGTTTGCCCCGCCATTGTCGGTGCGTCCGTGCGGCACCGCCGCCTCGATTGCCGAGCGCAGCCCGGCAAGCGAATCGGGCAGGTCCGATGCGTCGAGATCGGTGCGGCAGGCCATCATGCCGCAGCCGATATCGACGCCGACCGCGGCCGGCACGATGGCGCCGCGGGTGGCGATCACCGAGCCGACCGTGGCGCCCTTGCCCCAGTGCACGTCCGGCATCGCCGCGATGTGGCGATGGACGAAGGGCAGGGCGGCGACGTTGCGCAGCTGCGCCCACGCTTCCGGCTCGACCGCGACGCCGCGGGTCCAGGTCTTCAACGGCGCGTGGCCCGCGGCGGCCGGCGCGTGGAACTCGAATTGATTGTTGCTCATGGTGGAACCCTCCCGGTTCCGGATTGATCGAATCGGATAGCGGCCGGCCCCGGCGGGGCCGGCCACGCGAAATGGAAAAGATGTGGCGGAACGTCTCGGGCTAGAAATGCGCGCGGCCGTAGCGTCCTATCTGCTCGAAGCCGATCGCCTTGTAAGCCGCCTTGGCGGCCTCGTTGGCGCGGCCGGTGAACAGCACGCCTCTTGTGACGCCTTCCCGCTCCAGGGCCTGCAGGGCGCCGGCGACCACCGATCTCGCGTAGCCGAGATTGCGATGGTCTTCAGGCGTCCAGACGCCGCCGATCATCGCGCGATTGCCCGCCAGTCCGATGATTGTCGCCATCGACACCGTCTCGCCGCCGCATTCGGCCAGCCAGACCCGGCCGGCGTCGAGCAGCGTGTCGATCTCGGCATCAGCCTTCTCGCGCGCCGCCTCATCGCTCTCGCGCAGCCGCCCGTCGTCTCGCAGCGCATCCTGCCGCCATGCCCGCAGCAATGGTCGGTCGCCGTCATGCGCGCGCCGGCAGGTAACGTCGCCGCTGGCCAGCGGATCGGGCAGCACCAGACCCTCGCGATCGACCGCGAACAGCAGTTCGAACTCGGCGACGCGCGGCAGGCCCAGTCGCGGGCGCAGAATGGCGAGGCTTTCCTCGACCTGCGCCAGCGGTCCCAGCACGCCGGCGACCTGGCGTCGGCCGAGGCTGACGACATGGCCCAGCATGTGGCTTATGCCGACCTCGGACTGGACCAGTACGTTGCCGTTCCAGAAATGCCCGAGGCAGCCGATCAGCTCCTTGCCGTCGAAGGCGCCGACATACGTGCCCTGGTGCGGCAGCCCGTCGTCGTCCAGTCCGGCCAGGGCAAGGTTGCTGAGCATCAGCAGCGCGGTATCGGCCGTGCTGGTCAGATGGCGCTCGAGCGCCGGGCGGTCTTCAATCTGTAGCAGTCGCGTGTGCAGCATGGCGGTTGTCCCGTTAAACCGGCCATCTCCTGCAGGGGTTCCGAAAAACGAAACGCCCGGCTGGATGGCCGGGCGTCGAATGTAGAAGGGTTCGGTTTCCGCTTCGTTTGAACCCTGTTACTTCTTCTGCCCGGTGCTTTGGCCGACGTTGGAGCCAAAGCGCTCCTTGAAGCGTGCCATGCGGCCGCCGCGCTCGGAGACGCGCGATACGCCGGTCCACGCCTGATGCGTTTTTGGATCGATATCCAGACGCAGCGTGTCGCCCGCGTTGCCATAGGTGGAACGGGTCTTGAAAGAGCTGCCGTCGGTCATCACCACGGTGATTTCGTGGTAATCGGGATGGATATCTTTCTTCATAACGGTCTCCGCGAACGAGGCGGGCGTTATAGCCAAGGGGCGGGGCCGGCACAAGCGAATTCCGCCCGCCGGACCGGCCCTTGGCGCGGGACGGCCGGGGGCGTCAAACTGGCCGTTAGCCTCTGTCGGCCGGGCCTGCTATACCCCCGCCAGAGCGTTCAATTGCAAGGCAAAAACGGCAGGAGCGGCGATTTGGACGAGAGCGACTTCGACACCCTGGCGACGGCGGAGCTGGACCATCTGGCCGAGCGGCTCGAAGCGGCCTCCGAGGCGCTGGAGGTCGATCTGGATGCCGAGGCTCTGACGGTCGAGCTCGAGGACGGCCGCCAGTACCTGATCAGCCGGCACAACATCAAGCGGGAGATCTGGCTGTCCTCGCCGGTCTCCGGCGCGCACCACTTCGTGCCCGGCGACGGGCTGTGGCGCTCGACGCGCGGCCCCGAAACCCTGCGGGCGCTGCTGCAGCAGGAACTCGCGGCGCTGCTCGGCCATGACGTCGAGTTGGGCTGAGGCTACAGGATGAGCCCGGTTCCGGAATCAGTTGTGGGCGAGGCCGCCACCGCCCGACGCGACGTTCTGATGCTGCGTGCGCTGTGGCCGTTCCTGCGACCCTACAGGGCGCGCGTGCTGCTGGCGATCATCGCCCTGATCGTGGCGGCCGGCACCGTGCTGGTGATCGGCACCGGCCTGCGACTGCTGATCGACCAGGGCTTCGCCGGCGGCCGGCCCGAACTGCTCGACCAGGCGCTGGTCGGGCTGCTGGCGGTGATCGCCGTGCTGGCGGCGTCGTCCTATGGCCGATTCTATCTCGTGTCGTGGCTGGGCGAGCGGGTCGTCAACGATCTGCGCGCCGCCGTGTTCGGCCACGTCATCGGCCTCAGTCCGGGCTTTTTCGAGACCAACCGTTCGGGCGAGATCATGTCGCGGCTGACCACGGACGCGACCCTGATCGAGACGGTGATCGGCTCGTCGGCCTCGGTCGCGCTACGCAACATGCTGATGTTCGTTGGCGGCACCGTAATGCTGGCCATCACCAGCCCCAAGCTCACCGCGCTGGTGTTCCTCGTCGTACCGCTGGTGATCGTGCCCATCCTCGTTATCGGCCGGCGGGTGCGCAAACTCTCGCGCGCCAGCCAGGATCGCGTCGCCGACATCTCGGCATACTCCGGCGAGGCGATCCAGGCGGTCCGCACGGTGCAGGCCTTCGCCCACGAGCCGATCGACCGTTCGCGCTTCGGCGCCATAACCGAAAGCGCCTTCGCCACGGCCCGCCGCCGCATTGCCGCCCGCGCCACGCTGACCGCCATCGTCATCATGCTGGTGTTCGGGGCGGTGGGCATCATCCTGTGGATCGGCGGCCGCGACGTCATCGCGGGCGATCTCACGCCGGGCCAGCTTTCCGCCTTCGTGTTCTACGCCGTTGTCGTTGCCGGCTCGGTCGGCGCCATCTCCGAAGTGATCGGCGACCTGCAGCGCGCCGCCGGCGCCACCGAGCGTCTGATGCAGCTTCTCAACGAGCGGTCGCCCATCGTCGAGCCGGCCAATCCCGTGACGCTGCCCGCGCCGGCGCAGGGCGCGCTGTCGTTCGAGAACGTGCAGTTCCGCTATCCGGCGCGTCCCGATACGCCTGCGCTCGCCGATTTCTCGCTGGCCGTGAAGCCGGGCGAGACGGTCGCCATCGTCGGCCCCTCGGGCGCCGGCAAGACCACCGTGTTCCAGCTGCTGTTGCGCTACTACGACCCGCAATCGGGAACCATCCGCGTCGACGGCGTCGACATCCGTTCCGCCTCGCTGGCCGATCTGCGCGGCCGCATCGCCATCGTGCCGCAGGAACCGGTCCTGTTCTCGACCGACGCCATGGAGAACATCCGGTACGGCCGGCCCGAGGCGTCCGACGCCGAGGTGCGCGCCGCCGCCGATGCCGCGGCGGCCAGCGAATTCCTCGACCGCCTGCCCGAAGGCTTTTCGACCTTCCTCGGCGAGAAGGGCGTGCGGCTTTCCGGCGGCCAGCGCCAGCGGCTCGCCATCGCCCGCGCCATACTGCGCAATCCCGCCGTGCTGCTGCTCGACGAGGCGACCAGCGCGCTCGACGCCGAAAGCGAGCGTCTGGTGCAGCAGGCGCTCGACCGGCTGATGGCCGGCCGCACAACCCTGGTGATCGCCCATCGCCTCGCCACGGTGCTCAAGGCCGACCGCATCGTCGTGCTCGACCAGGGCCGCATCGACGCCATCGGCAGCCATGCCGAGCTGATCGCCCGCGGCGGTCTCTACGCCCGCCTGGCGGCGCTGCAGTTCGATCGCGCGCCGGAAGAGACCCGCCAGCCCGTGGCGGCGCTCGCCGGCAGCTAGACGACTAGCGCGTCGTGATTTTCAGTTCGATGCGGCGATTCTTCGCCAGCGAGGCCTGATCGCTGCCGCTTTCCAGCGGCTGGAACTCGGCGAAGCCGCGCGCCGCCAGCCGCTCATAGGGAATGCCGCGGCTGTGCAGGAACTCCACGACGGCGATGGCGCGCGCGCTCGACAGTTCCCAGTTCGAGCGGAACTGCGGCGTGCGGATCGGGCGGGTGTCGGTATGGCCGTCGACCTGCAGGATCCAGTCGATGCCCGCCGGAATTTTCTCGCCGATCTCCTTCAGCACGTCGGCGACGTTGGCGATCTGGATCAGTCCTCGCGGTTCCAGCTCGGCCGAGCCCGAGGCGAACAGCACTTCCGACTGGAACACGAAGCGGTCGCCGACGATGACGATGTCGGAGCGGTTGCCCAGGATCTCGCGCAGCCGGCCGAAGAACTCCGAGCGATAGCGCGCCAGCTCCTCGACTTTGCTGACCAGCGCCCGGTTGAGCTTGTTCGACAGGTCGACGATCTGCGCGTTCTGCTCCTTGGCCTTGGCTTCGGAGGCCTCGAGCGCCGCGTTCAGCCGCGCCAGTTCGGCCTGCAGGGCGGCGATGTTGGCCGACAGCCGGTCGATCGTCGCCTTGGCTTCGGCCGACAGGCGTTGCTGCTCGGTCAACTCGGCCAGCGCCTTGCCGCGCTCGGCGCCGAGCTGCGTCACCTGGCCTGCCAGGGCGTCGCGTTCGGCGCCCAGCTGCGATACCTGGCCGGCCAGCGAATCCCGCTCCGCGCCCAGTTCGGTGACGCGGCCGGCCAGCGAATCGCGCTCGGCTCCCAGTTGCGACACCTGCCCCTGCAGCCTGTCGCGCTCGGCGGTCGATTTCTGCAGTTCGGCCGACAGCGCGGCGATGGTGGCGCGCAGATCGGCGCTGGTGCGCTGTTCGAGCTGCAGCAGGCTTGCCAGTTCCGCCATCTGCCGGTTCAGCCGATCGAGCGCCTGGTCGCGCGTGCCCAGCGCCTCGGACAGGTAGAATTGCGCCACGACGAAGATCGCCAGCACGAAGATCACGACCATCAGCAGGCTGGACAGCGCGTCGACGTAGCCGGGCCATGTGTATTCGTTGTTGCGACTGCGGCGGCTGAGCGAGGCCATGCCGGCGTTCCGCTAGTGGCCCGAGCGCTGGGCGGCGGCCAGCGTGCGCGCCAGCAGCTTGATCTCGCCGCGCAGTTCGTCGGCCAGCGCGGTCCGCCCCGTCACCATCTCCTCGAGCATGCGCGCCATGTAGAGCTCGATGTTGCGGATATGGGTGCGCGTGCCGTCGTCCATGCCGAAGCCGCCCTGCGAGCCGGCATCGGCCAGCCGCGTGATGGCGCCGCGCAGCTCGGTGCTGTTCTCCGCCAGCTTGGCGAGGATCTGCTGTTCGTGGCGCATGAAGTCGCTCAGCGTCGACAGGCGGTCGGCCAGCAGCCCGACATTGGCGTTGGCCGTCGAGCGGCTTTCCTCCGCCCGCGCCATGGTGCGCTGCAGATTCTCCAGGCTCTCCGCCGTCTGCTCCAGCAGCGCCTGCACGTAGGCCGGCACCGCCTGGTCGCCGCCGTCGAAATTCAGCGCGCCTGAGGGCAGCCGGGTCTTTTCCGACAGCCATTCCTCGACGTCGTTGAAGAAGCGGTTCTGGGCCTGGCCCGCCTGCAGGTCGAGGAAGCCGAGCACCAGTGAGCCGGCGAGGCCGAACAGCGAGGACGAGAACGCCGTGCCCATGCCGCGCAGCGGCCCTTCCAGGCTGCTCTTGAGCTGCGTGAAGGTGGTGGCGGCGTCGCCGCCGATCTGCAGCTTGGTGATGGCGTCGCCCACCGTGTTTACGGTTTCCAGCAGGCCCCAGAACGTGCCCAGCAGGCCGAGGAAGATCAGCAGTCCGATGGCGTAGCGCGACAGGTCGCGCGCCTCGTCGAGCCGCGAGGCGATGCCGTCCAGCAGCGTGCGCATCACCGCGGGGGACAGGGTCAGCCGGTCGCGCCGGTTGCCGATCATCGCGGCCATCGGCGTCAGCAGTCGCGGCGCCGGCGGCGTGACTTCGGCCGGCCGGTCGCGGTCGAAGGCCTCGACCCAGCGCACGTCGTTCTCCAGCAGCCACACCTGGCGCACGATGTAGAGGATGCCCAGCACCAGCACGGCGACGATGACGCCGTTCAGCGCCACGTTGTTTAGGAAGGCGCGTTCGATCAGCGGGATCAGCGGCACGACCAGCGCCCCGACCGCGATCAGGAACAGCAGCATGCGTAGCAGGTAACGGCGCGGTTTGGTCATGCGCGCGATGATCCCGGCAATGGTGACGGAAATGCGGTCGCCGCCGGACCGGCGGCGGCCCGCGGCGGCTTACTGGCCGACCAGGACAAGATCGACGCGGTCGGCCGGTCCGCCGCTGGCCGATTCGGGCGTACCCATGGCGCGCACGTCGATGCGGGTCGAGCGGATGCCCTTGTCGATCAGGTAGGACCGGACGGCCAGTGCCCGCGACAGCGAGAGGCGGCGGGCGGCGGAGGTGTTGTTGCCCTGGCTGGCGGCATAGGCCACGACCTGCAGGCGCTGCTCGTTGCCGCTGAGGCTGGCGGCCATGCGGTCGAGTTCCTGGCGGGCGCCATCTGACAGCGCTGCCGATCCGCCGTCGAACGACAGGCGGTTGGCGCCCGAGGCGCTGGCGGCCGGCGGCAGGGCGGCGGTCTGGGTTTGCGTCTGGGCGGGTCGCGCCGGCGCCGCAGCCGGCGGTGCAGCCGGCGTCGGAGCAGGAGCAGGAGGAGCGGCGGTCTGCACGGGCGCGGCCGGCGCCGGCGTCGCCTGGGATGGCGCCGGCGGCGGGGCCGACGGCGTCGGCGCGGACGGCGCGGTCGGTGTCGGCCGTGCCGCGGCTGGCGGCACATTGGCAACAGGCGGGGCGGGCGGCGGCGGCGGCGTCACGACGGCGGGCGCCGGCGGCGTCGGCGTGATGGCCTGACGTTCGGGCGGCGCACTCGGAGGCGCGCTCGGTGGCGCAGCCGGCCTTGCCATCGGCTTGGGTTCGGGCTTCGGCTCGGGCCGCGCTTCGGCGCGTGGTGCCGGCGGTGGGGCGGGCTGCGGCGTCGGACGTGGCGCTGCGGTTTCGTTCGACGCGGTGTTGACGACGATGCGATTGCCGATCTGCGGCGTCGCCCGGCCGGGCATTGCCGGCACGGCAAGCAGCCGGCTGGGCGGCACCGTGGCCGCACCGCGCGGGGCCGCTTCGGAGGCCGGCCGCGTCGTGCGCACGACCACCCCGGGACCGAAGCGGTTGGAGGCGGCGGCGCTGCTGGCGGTACCGATGTTGTTGGGCGGGCCGAGTTCGTCGAGCACCGTCGTGTCGACCACCACGGCCGGTCCGGCCTGGCCGATGACGTTGTAGTGCTGGGCGGCGGCGGGCAGGGCGGTCAGCGCCGTCGCCGACAGCGCCATCAGACCGCAGGCGGCGCCACGGCGAGCGGCGAAACCGGTGCCCGGCGCGCCGCCGGCGAGATTTTTGTGTCGGGTACCCATCGTCATCCTGTCCAGGTTGCTCCACAGCGAGCGAGTGGCTGAAGCAAAACCTAGGATACTCTGTCCGCCGCGGTGCCAGCAACCCTTTGCCGAACAATTACTTGCGGGAATTTCCGGATTTCCGGCTGCCGCTTCGAGCACCGCGCAAACCCGGTGCGGTCAGCTTCGGGCGGCGGCGCGCAGCAGCTTGTCGAGGGCCGGCCCGGCATGGCCGTTCGATGCCAGCACGGTCTTGCTGTCGAGCGTATGAGCGCGACCGCCGATTTCGCTGACCATGCCGCCGGCTTCGCGCACCAGCAGCACGCCCGCAGCCACGTCCCAGGGCTTCAGCCCGCTCTCCCAGAAGCCGTCGAGCCGGCCGGCGGCGACGAAAGCGAGGTCGAGCGAGGCGACGCCCAGCCGCCTGATCCCGGCGGTCTCCGCCATCACGGCCGCCAGTTCCTTGACGTAGCCCGGATGGTCGCCGCGGCCGCGGAAGGGAATGCCGGTGCCGATCAGGCATTCGCCCAGCCGGCGACGGCCTGACACGCGCAGGCGGCGCGACTTGGCGAAGGCGGTGTCGAGGAAGGCGCCGGCGCCCTTCTCGGCCCAGAAGAGTTCGTCGCCCACCGGCTCGTAGACGACCCCGGCCACGATCTCGCCCTCGCGCTCGAGGGCGATTGAGATGGCGAAATGGGGAATGCCGTGCAGGAAGTTGGTGGTGCCGTCGAGCGGATCGACGATGAAACGGTGCTTGCCGTCGCCCTCGACCACCGCCCCTTCCTCGCCGACGAAGCCGTAGCCCGGCCGCACCTTCATCAGCTCTTCGCGCAGCAGTTCCTCGACGCGCAGATCGGCCTGCGAGACGAAATCGGACGGTCCCTTTTCCGACACCTGCAGGTTCTCGATCTCGCCGAAGTCGCGGCGCAGGCTGCGCGCGGCCTTCATGGCGGCGTTGATCATCACCGTGATGGCGGGCGAGCGTCCGGACAATGCGCTGCGATGGCGCGGCGTGGAATTCTCGCGCTGGCGGCCGCTCGATGCCGGCGCGCGACCGACACGCGCGGTGCGCGGCGGGAAGCGGTCGCCGCCGCCGGAGGAGCCTCCGGATCCGGCGGGGCTCAATCCTTGGCCCGTTCGACGTAGGTGGCGTCGGCGACGTTGACGACGATGCGGGTGCCGGTGCCGACATGCGGCGGCACCATGACACGCACGCCGTTCTCTAGGATCGCCGGCTTGTAGGACGAGGAGGCCGTCTGGCCCTTCACGACGGCGTCGGCCTCGGTGATTTCTAGGATCACGGTGGCCGGCAGCTCGACGCCGACCGGCTTGCCCTCGTACAGCGACACCGCCACTTCCATGCCGTCCTGCAGGAACTTGCCCTGGTCGCCCTCGAACATGTCCTCCGGCACCGCGATCTGGTCGAAGGTTTCCTTGTCCATGAAGGTGTAGCCGGCGGCGTCGTGGAACAGGAAGGTGCATTCGCGTTCGTCGATATGGACCTTCTCGATGGTCTCGGCGGTGCGGAAGCGCTCCTGCAGCTTGTTGCCGTCGAGCAGCGACTTGGCCTCGAGCTGCACGAAGGCGCCGCCCTTGCCGGGGTTGATGTGCTGGACCTTGGACGCCACCCACAGCTTGCCCTTGTATTCGATGACGTTGCCGGCGCGGATCGTGTTGACGGGTACTTTCATGGGAAGCCTGTGTCGCAGTTGGGGGCGGTCAAAGAGCGAGGGACCGTGCGGACGTGTCGCCGGGCCCGGAAAGCGCGCGGAAGCTAGCAAACGGGCGGCGGCGAGGCAACGCCCGATCCTGCCTGCGAAATCAACGCTCTGGACGGCAGGGCCCGGCCTGGCGTAAGGGCAGGCGATGCAGACGCCCCGCCCTTTCCGGGCGCAACCATGAGTTCGGGGTCGCACCCCGCAACGCCGGCCTGGCGGCCGGACCGGCTGGCCGAACGCCTGCCCTTCCTGCGCGCCCGAAGCCGCATCGAGGCTGCCATCCGCGACTGGTTCCTGGCGCGTGGCTTCGTCGAGGTGCAGACGCCGGCGCTGCAGGTCTCCCCCGGCATGGAGCCGCATCTCAAGGCCTTCGCCACCAGCCTGGAAACGCCTGCCGGCGAGCGCCAGCCGCGCTATCTGCACACCTCGCCGGAATTCGCCATGAAGAAGCTTCTGGCCGGCGGCGTGCCGCGGCCGTTCCAGTTCGCCCGCGCCTTTCGCAACGGCGAACGCTCGGTGCTGCACCATCCGGAATTCACCATGCTGGAATGGTATCGGGCCCATGAGGGCTACGACACGATCATGGCCGACTGCGCCAGCCTGCTGCACGTCGCGGCGATGGCCGCGGGGCGACCGCTGCTGAGCTGGAACGGCGAGGCCTGCGATCCGGCGGCCGATATCGAGATGCTGACCGTAGCCGAGGCCTTCGAGCGCCACGCCGGCATCGATCTGCTCGCCACCACGCGGGCCAATCCGTCGGATCCCGATCTCGCCGCGCTGGCCAAGGCGGCCGCACCGCTGGGCATCGCGCCTCATGACGGCGATCGCTGGGAGGATCTGTTCTTCCGCATCATGTTCGAGCGCATCGAACCCGGGCTGGGCGTTGGCGCGCCGACATTGCTTTACGAGTATCCCGTGTCGATGGCCGCTCTGGCCCGCGCCAAGCCGGGCGATTCGCTGGTCGCCGAACGCTTCGAGCTCTATGCCTGCGGCGTCGAACTGGCCAACGGCTACGGCGAGCTGACCGATGCTACCGCCCAGCGCGCCCGTTTCGAGGCCGACATGGCGCTCAAGCAACGGCTCTACGGCGAGCGCTATCCGGTCGACGAAGACTTCCTAGCCGCCTTGGAGCACGGCCTGCCCGACTGCAGCGGCGTGGCGCTTGGCTTCGACCGGCTGGCCATGCTGGCCAGCGGCGCCGCGCGGATCGAGGACGTGCTGTGGCTGCCGGTGGCGGGCTGACTATTCAGCTGCGCCGGTTGAAAGCGAAGATCATGCCGCCGGGCGCGTCGCGATAGTGATCGAGCGAACTGCCGGTTGCGTTGAGCACGTGTACCGTCTCGAAGGCTTCGCGCAGCAGGTCGATGTCGTTGAACAGCGAATAGCTGTACCAGAGCCCGTCGTTCTCGGTGACATGGTAGCCCTTGCCGCCCGTGCGCAGCAGATCGAAAGCGCGCCACAGGCCAAGCGCTTTCAGCATCTGCTTGACCCGTCGCGCTGGTTTCGAGCCCTGGCCGAAATTGTTGACGTCGGCCACCACCACCGCATGCCGGGCGACGCGGATCATCTCCTGCAGCGCCAGGCGCGGCTGGCGGACGTGGTGCAGGGTGGCGAACTCGGCAACGACGTCGAACTCGCGGTCGGCGAAAGGCAGGGCGGTCGCATCGCCGTCGACGAAATCCTCCTCGCTGAAGCCGTAGTGCCGGCGCGCCAAAGCGCGCATCTCGGCCGACGGTTCGAGCCCGACCATGCGCTTGAGCGGCGCGTGGCGGGCGATCAACGCCAGGGCGCGCCCCATGCCGGCGCCGACGTCGAGCATGCTCTCGTAGCCGCGCATGCGAATCTGTCCGACGACGAAGGGCAGGGCGAAATCCGCCTCGCACGGGCCGAACGGCACGTCGACGAAGCCATCGGCCTGCCTGGCGTAGAAATCGAGCTGGACCCTGGCTTCTGCTTGCGGCTTGTCCATGAAACGCTGCGGCGCGTGGCGGGGCCGCCATTGTCGAAGGGCGGCCGCCATTTGGCAACCGCTCCAGCGCTGGGATTTCAGAAGCCGACGCTGAAGGTCAGCGCGCCGTACTGGTCCATCCCCTTCTGGCCCTTGTACTCCTTGGTGCGCAGCACATGGGTGTAGGCCAGCCGGGTGCGGCCAAGGAAGATCGCCGCGCCGGCCAGGAAGTCGGCCACGAACGGATTCTTGTCGACGCTGTGGCTGTCGCGGAAGGTATTGCCGTCGAGCGCGATGTTGCGCGCCACCGCCGAGCCTTCAACGCCGGCGAACAAGTACCAGCCGAACGGATCCTCGAGGTCGAAAGTCTCCGAGCCGGGCAGCGAGGGACGGATACGCGGCGGGCCGAAATCGTTGCCGAGGTCCTGGCCGATGCGGACGATGCCGCCGGCCGCCGCGTAGGTGTTGACGTTGCCCAGCGACAAACCGACCATCGGTATCATGTCGACGCGCAGCTTGATCGGATCGTCCATGAGATTCGTGCGGCCGATGCGCCATTTGCGCTCGAAGGTGAGGTTGACGCCGAGCTCGTTCTTGAGCTGGTTGTCCCAGCCCTTGCTCTGCTCGACGCCGATCACCTTGTGCCAGTTGTTCTGGACCTGCCGGCCGAGAGCTGCGGGGCCAATCATGCCGACATCGAGTTGCCAGGTGTCCTGGCGGATCGCATCCTGCCGCTTGTCGGGCTTCTCCGCGTCGTAGCGGATCGTCTGCAGCGAGAACCCCACATAGAGCCAGGCGGCGTAGGGCCGCTCGTCCTTCAGCAGAGCCGTCGCCTGCTTGTCCTCCGGCGTGTAGAGCGACTGTCCGACCGACAGCCCGTAGCGGCGCTTGACCTTGCCCGCGGGGCGGGAATCGAGGAATGACAGAAACGATTCGGGCAGGTCGGTGAAGTCGCGCAGCCACATCGGCGCGTCGTAAAGCGTCGGAGACATCCAGTTGGCGCGCAGGCCGGTCGAGTAGTGGCGGTCCTTGTTGGCGGCGCCGCCGAACCAGTCGTTCTCGATCTGGATCGTCAGCACGCCGCCATCCCAGGCGCCGGCAAGTTCGTTTTCGCGATACTGCGCGGCGGCCGCGCCCGCCGCGAGGCAAAGCCCGGCGGCCAGCACGGCCCCGGCGGCCTGGCGCGGGAACGGGCGCCAGGCGGCGCGGGAAAGGATCGGCATGCGGCTTACCCCAATTTCATGAGCTCGGCGAACCGGCCCACGGCAACGTCCGGACCGCCCTCATGGTTCCACACGCCGGCGGAAACGGCGAGGAAATCGGCGCCGGCCTGGATCAGCACCGGGCAGTTTTCGGTCGTGATGCCGCCGATCGCGACGCAGGGCACCGTCATCAGTTCCGACCACCAGCGCAGCAGGTCGGGATCGGCGCGCGTGCGCGGCTCCTTGGTGGCGGTGGGAAAGAAAGCGCCGAACGCGACGTAGTCGGCACCGGCCTCGGCCGCCTCCATCGCCAGATGTCTCGAGTCGTGGCAGGTGACGCCGACGGTGCGGTCCGGCCCCATCAGCCGGCGCGCCTCGCGATAGGGCGTGTCGTCCTGCCCGACATGCACACCGTCGCAGCCAAGCTCCGCGGCAAGGTCGGGCCGGTCGTTGAGGATCACCGCCACGCCCTTGTCATGGCACAGCGGCGTCAGCGCGCGCACCGCCGCGCCCACTGTCTCGTCGGCGGCGTCTTTCAGCCTGATCTGCAGGGCGGCCACCGGTCCGCCGGCAAGCGCGCGGGCCAGCAGAGGCGCGAACGCCGCCGGGTCGAAGGCCGGCGGCGTTATGAGATAGAGCTGGCAGTCGCTCATGACGCGCCGGCGCGTCGGTCTTCGCTATTCCTTGCCCTGGTAGATCTTGATGATGCCGTCGAGCAGGGCCAGCGCGTCCTCGCGCGGACGCTGGAAGGTGTTGCGGCCGATGATCGAGCCGTTGGCGCCGCCGTCGCGCAGGGCGCGCACTTCGTTGTAGAGGCCCTCGGTATCCTTGGCCTCGCCGCCGGAGAATACCACGATGCGACGGCCGTTGAAGGCGCTCTGCATGACATGCGCGATGCGCTTGGCCTGGGTCGACAGATCGACCTTGTTCTTCTCGTAGGCCGTCTTGGCCTCGGGCTGCCACAGCACGTCGGTCGGCGGCTTGACCTTGATGATGTGGGCGCCCAGCAGGGCGGCCATGTGACAGGCATAGGCGCAGACGTCGAGCGCGGTCTCGCCGGCCTTGTCGAGCTTGCCGCCGCGCGGATAGGACCACATGACGACGGCGAGGCCGACCGACTTGGCCTCCTCCGACAGCTCGCGGATCTCCTCCATCATCTCGAACTGGTCTTCCGAACCGGGATAGATGGTGAAGCCGATCGCCGAGCAGCCCAGCCGCAGCGCATCCATGACGCTGCCGGTCACCGCCTGGTCCTTGTTGGTCGACAGGCTGTTGGCCGAGTTCAGCTTCAGGATGGTCGGGATGGCTCCGGCATAGGTGCCGGCCCCGGCTTCCAGCATGCCGAGCGGCGCGGCATAGGCGTTGAGCCCGGCATCGATCGCCAGCTGGAAGTGGTATTGCGGATCGTACGCGTCGGGATTGGGGGCGAAGGAGCGGGCCGGGCCGTGTTCGAAGCCCTGGTCGACGGGCAGGATCACCATCTTGCCGGTGCCGCCCAGCTTGCCGTGCATCAGGATGCGGGCAAGGTTGGTCTTGGTGCCCGGATTGTCGCTTTCGTAGTTGTCGAGGATGCGTTTGACGGCCTTGGAAATCTTCATGCTGGGCTCCCGGGATGCTGGCGGCCCGCGCGGGCCTGAGGGCTGGATTCGGGCGGTTGGATAGCGTCTGCCCGCGGTTTTGGCAATTGCCGGTGGCCGTTTTATGGCGCCGGCGCCGACAGCACCTCGACCCCGGCCTGGGCCGCCATGTCCCGCAGCTTGGCCAGCGCTGGCGCCGCGCCGCCAAACAGGCTGACGGCGACGCCGGCGCGGATCGCCGCCATTGCGTCGCCGGCGTTCTCGCCGCAATCCAGGGCGAGAACGAAGTCGACATCGGAAAATTCCGCCCGCGCCTTCGCCTGCAGCGCCGCCCAGTACCCGGCCCCCAGCCACGCCGCGGCGCCGCGAGGGCTGCAAAGGAAAACGGCGCGACCCTGCGATCGCGCCGTTTCCAGAGCGGCCCGCGTTTCGGCCCAGTCGCGGACCTCGATCGCGGGCGGTTCGGCCATTATCCCAGCTTGCTCATGGCGATAGCGGTGTCCGCCATGCGGTTGGAGAAGCCCCACTCGTTGTCGTACCACGACAGCACGCGCACCAGCCGCTTGCCGACGATCTGCGTCTGGCCGACATCGAAGGTCGACGAAGCCGGGTTGTGGTTGAAGTCGCTCGACACCAGCGGATCGGCGTTGATCGCCAGAATGCCCTTGAGCGGGCCCGAGGCGGCGGCCTTCTTCATCGCCTCGTTGATCTCCTCGACCGACGTGTCGCGCCCGGCGGTGAACACCAGGTCGATCATCGACACGTTGGGGGTGGGCACACGCACGGCGGTGCCGTCGAGCTTGCCGACCAGTTCGGGGATCACCAGGCCCAGCGCCTTGGCCGCACCCGTCGAGGTCGGGATGATCGACAAGGCCGCGGCGCGGGCGCGATGCAGGTCCTTGTGCATGGTGTCGAGCGTCGGCTGGTCGCCGGTATAGGCGTGCACCGTCGTCATGTAGCCGAATTGGATGCCCACCGTGTCGTTCAGCACCTTGGCGACCGGCGCCAGGCAGTTGGTGGTGCAAGACCCGTTCGACACCACGACGTGCTCCTTGGCGAGCTTCTCGTGGTTGACGCCGTAGACCACGGTCAGGTCCGCCTTGTCGGCCGGCGCGGAGACCAGCACGCGCTTCGCGCCCGCCGTCAGATGCGCCGAGGCCTTGTCCTTGCTGGCGAAGATGCCGGTGCATTCCATGGCGATGTCGACGCCCAGATCCTTCCACGGCAGCTTGGCGGGATCGCGTTCGGCCGTGACCCTGATCTTGCCGCGGCCGATATCGATGGCGTCGTGCTCGATCTTCACTTCGCCGGGGAAGCGGCCATGCACCGAATCGTAGCGCAGCAGATGGGCGTTGGTCTTCACGTCGCCCAGATCGTTGATGCCCACGACCTCGATGTCCTTGCGGCCCGATTCGTAGATCGCGCGCAGGATGTTGCGACCGATGCGGCCGAAGCCGTTGATGCCAACCCGTACAGCCATGTCGTCCTTCTCCAGTCCTTTACCCTAGGTCTCAGGCCTTGCCGGCCAGCGTCGCTTTGGCCGCCGCCGCGACCGCCTCGGCGGTGATGCCGAAATGCTTGTAGAGCGCCGGCGCCGGCGCCGAGGCGCCGAAGCCCGTCATGCCGACGAAGGCGCCGTCCGGCCCCAGATGGCGCTCCCAGCCAAAGCCGATCGCGGCTTCGACCGCCACGCGCGCCACACCTGGCCCGCCCAGCACGCTCTCGCGATAGGCAGCGTCCTGCTCGGCGAACAGTTCCCAGCTCGGCAGCGACACAACCGCTGTCGGCACGCCTTCGTTCTGCAGCAGGCTGCGGGCGGCCAGCGCCACCGACACTTCCGAACCGGTTGCGATGATATGCGCCTGCGCCCGGCCGTTCGCCTCCGCCAGCACGTAGCCGCCCTTGGCGCAGAGATTGCCGCCATCGGCATCGTGGCGGACGGTCGGCAGGTTCTGGCGTGACAAGGCGATGACCGAGGGCCGCGTCTTCGACTGCAGCGCCAGCTGCCAGCATTCGGCGGTCTCGATGGCGTCGGCCGGGCGGAACACCAGCAGGTTCGGAATGGCGCGCAGGGCTGCCAGATGCTCGACCGGTTGATGCGTCGGTCCGTCCTCGCCCAGGCCGATGGAATCGTGCGTCATGACGTAAATCACGCGCTGGCCCATCAGCGCCGACAGGCGGATCGAGGGCCGGCAGTAATCGGTGAACACCAGGAAGGTGCCGCCGTAGGGAATGACGCCGCCATGCAGCGCCATGCCGTTCATCGCCGCCGCCATCGCGTGCTCGCGTATGCCGTAATACATGTAGCGGCCGGCATAGTCGGTCTTGGTGATCGGCTTCAGCCCGGCGGTCTTGGTGTTGTTCGAGCCGGTCAGGTCCGCGGAGCCGCCGATGGTCTCGACCACCAGCGGATTGACGATCTCCAGAACCTCCTGGCTCGACTTGCGCGTCGCCCAGCTGGGCTTGTCGGCCCGCATCTTGTCCTTGAAGGCGGCGATGGCGGCGTCGAGGCCCTCGGGCAGCTCGCCGCGCAGGCGGCGGACGAATTCGGCGCGCTGGTCCGAGGGCGCCTCGGCCAGACGCTTCTCCCAGGCGGCGCGGATCGAGGCGCCGCGGCTGCCGGCATGGCGCCACGCCTTCAGCACCGGCTCGGGAATGTCGAAAGCGGCATGCGGCCAGGACAGTTTCTCGCGCGCCCCGGCGATCTCGTCCTTGCCCAGCGGCGAGCCATGCGTCGAGGCCGTGCCGGCCTTGGTCGGCGCGCCGTAGCCGATCACCGTCTTGCAGGCGATCATCGACGGCTTGCTGGCGACGCGGGCGCGCGCGATGGCGGCCTCGATCGCGGCCGGGTCGTGGCCGTCGATCTGCTGCACGTCCCAGCCGGCGGCGGCGAAGCGGGCGGCATGGTCCTCGCTGGTCGACAGCGAGGTCGGCCCGTCGATCGAGATGCCGTTGTCGTCGAACAGCACGATCAGCTTCGACAGCCCCAGATGGCCCGCCAGCGAGATCGCCTCCTGGCCGATGCCTTCCATCAGGCAGCCGTCGCCGGCGATGACGTAGGTGTGGTGATCGACCAGCCCGTCGAACTGCGCCGCGAGATGCCGTTCCGCCAGCGCCATGCCGACGGCGTTGGCGATGCCCTGGCCCAGCGGCCCGGTCGTGGTCTCGATGCCCGGGGCGTGGCCGTGTTCGGGATGGCCCGCCGTCTTCGCCCCGAGCTGGCGAAAGTTGCGGATCTGCTCCAGCGTCATCTCGGGATAGCCGGTCAGATGCAGCAGCGCGTAGAGCAGCATGGAGCCGTGGCCGGCCGACAGCACGAAGCGGTCGCGATCGGCCCAGTCGGGCGCGGTCGGATCGAACTTCAGGAACCGGGTGAACAGCACCGTGGCGACGTCGGCCATGCCCATCGGCATGCCCGGATGGCCCGAATCGGCCTGCTGCACGGCGTCCATGGCCAGCGCGCGGATGGCGTTGGCGAGATCGCGGTCGGTGACGGTGTCGGCGGGGTTGCGGGGGGCGTTCATCGGCTCCGAAGGGCGTTGAATTGTGCGGAAATCCGGCCGGGACAGCCCGGCGGCGCCGCCCCGGGCCGTTATGCGCGCGCACCATGCCCACGAGCATGGCTTCCGTCAATCGGGATAACGGCTTATCGGCATCATCCACAGGCTGGCAGGGTTGCGCCCGATGCGGCCCGCCAACTAATGTGCCAGCGACGCTGTGCAGCCCGCCTCAGGCGCGATTGCCACAGGACGGCCATGAAAATAAAGCAGAGGGTTCGGCATGTCGTCGGCGGAGACCGTGCATGATCGGATTGAGGGGGCGCTGTCGAAGCTGGAAACGGCGATCGACGAGCGGGTGCGCAGCGAGGGAGAGCGCGTGCGCAGCCTGACCTCGGAGGTCAGCCAGCTGCGCGCCGAGAACGCCCGCCTGCAGCGCGTTTCCGACCAGATCGCCGCCCGCCTCGAGGCCGCCATCGCGCGGCTGAAGTCCGTCCTCGAAAGCTGAAGGCGCAACGGCCCGCGAGGCGGGCGGAGAGACACGAATGGCGCAGGTCAACATCCGCATCAACGGCCGGGCCTACGAGGTCAATTGCGAGGACGGGCAGGAGCAGCATGTCCAGCGCCTGGCCAACGCGCTGGCAAATACCGTCGGCGATCTGGTCAAGCAGGTCGGCCAGGTGGGCGACGCGCGGCTTCTGGTGATGGCGGGGCTGGTGGCCGCCGACGAGATGGTCGAGCTCAAGGACGAACTGGCCGCGGCGAGAAAGCGCATCGAGCTGCTGGAGAAGCAGTTGCTCGACAAGGACCGGGCCCGCGCAGCCGCCGAGGAGGCCGCGCAGGCCTCGCTGCGCCGCGCCGAGGCGTTCAGCAATCGTCTCGACGGCATTGCCCGGCGGCTCTCCGCGTCCTAAGTATGGAGCCGGAGCGGTTCCTGCCTGGTGCGTGAGGCCGCTAAACCTTGGGGCCAATGCTCACCTCTAGGGAGCTGTCCCTGCCGGAGCCCTGGTTTCGGTACATGGCGCCCACCTGCTGTTGCAGGCCACAGAGGTTGTGCTCGAGCCTACGGCCAAGGCGGTGCCGCTCCACCCGCTCTCCCGCAACGCTTCCCGAAACGGCAGTGACCGACGAGCTTTCCGACGCCAAGCAGGCGCTGCGCAGGTCCATGGCGACGCGCCGCGACGC
>JBFWZG010000039.1:16778-25089 GCA_050185515.1 Reyranellaceae bacterium | reverse complement strand
GGCAAAGGCGAATATACTAGGCGTTCCAATCGCTTGACGGCGAAAGCTGCAGCAGCAGGCATGGCAATGAAGGGCGTCATTCTGGCGGGAGGCAAGGGCACCAGGCTCTTCCCGCTGACCAAGGCCACCAACAAGCATCTGCTTCCGGTGGGCCGCGAGCCGATGATCTTCCATCCGATCCGGCAGATGGTGGGCTCCGGCATCGACGACATTCTGGTCGTCACCAGCAAGGAGCACATGGGCGAGGTGGTGAACTGCCTGGGCAGCGGCGCCGATTTCGCCTGCGCGCTGACCTACAAGGTGCAGGAGAGCGCCGCCGGCATCGCCGACGCGCTGCGCCTGGCGGAAGGCTTCGCCGGCGGCCAGCCGGTCTGCGTCTTCCTCGGCGACAACATCTTCCAGAGCAGCATCCGCCCGCATGTCGAGGCGTTCCGCAAGCAGGCCAGGGGCGCGCGCGTGCTGGTCAAGAAAGTGTCCGATCCCGAGCGCTACGGCGTGGCCGCACTCGACGAACAGCACATCCTCGAAATCGAGGAGAAGCCGAAAGCGCCGAAATCGGACTTCGCCGTGCTGGGGCTGTATTTCTTCGACGGCCAGGTGTTCGACGTCATCAGGACCATCGTGCCCTCGGCGCGCGGCGAATACGAGATCACGGCGGTGAACAACGCCTATATCGCCCGCCGCGAGCTGCAGTACGACGTTTACGAGGGCCAGTGGACCGACGCCGGCACGTTCGAATCGCTGATCGAGGCCAACCGCCTGCTGAGCGAGATCCGCAATGACATCGGTTGAGACGCTGGCCGGCATCGCCAACTGCGCCGTGGTGCGGCTCAAGGTCGTCACCGACGCGCGCGGCTCGCTGAGCTTCGCCGAAGGGATGAACGATCTGCCCTTCGCGGTGGCGCGCGTCTTCTACATGTACGACATTCCGCCCGGCGCGCGGCGCGGCGCGCACGGCCATCGCCGGACTTCGCTGGCGCTGTTCGCGCTCTCGGGCAAGGTCGACGTGCTGCTCGACGACGGCCGGCGAACGTTGACGCACACGCTGTCGCGGCCCAGCGAGGGGCTGCTGATCGGCCCCTGGGTGTGGCACGAGCTGGTGAATTTCGCCCCCGGCACGGTCTGCCTGGCGCTGTCTTCGGGGATCTACGACGAGGCGGACTACCTGCGCGACTACGACGGCTTCCGGCGCGAAGTGGCGGAGCGGGCGGCATGAGCGTGCCGTTTCTCGACCTCAAGCCGGCCTATGCCGAGCTGCAGGCGGAGATCGACGCCGCCTGCCGGCGCGTCATGCAGTCGGGCTGGTTCATTCTGGGGCCGGAGGTCGAGGCGTTCGAGGCCGAGTTCGCCGCCTATTGCGGCGGGCGGCACTGCGTCGGCGTCGCCAACGGTCTCGATGCGCTGGAGTTGTGCCTGCGCGCCTTCGAGGTCGGGCCGGGCGACGAGGTCATCGTGCCGTCCAACACCTACATCGCCACCTGGCTGGCGGTCAGCGCCGTCGGCGCGATCCCGGTGCCGGCCGAGCCCGATCCGCGCACGCACAACATAGATCCCGCCGCGGTCGCCGCCGCGATCACGCCGCGGACCAAGGCGATCATGCCGGTGCATCTCTACGGCCAGCCGGCCGACATGGCGCCGCTGATGGCGCTGGCGGAGAAGCACGGGCTGGCGGTGATCGAGGACGTGGCGCAGGCGCAGGGCGCGCTCTACCGCAATCGCCGCACGGGCGTACTGGGCCATGCCGGGGCCTTCAGCTTCTTTCCGACCAAGAATCTCGGCGCCACCGGCGATGCCGGCGGCGTCGTCACCGACGATCCCCGCATCGCCGACCGCATCCGCGTGCTGCGCAACTACGGCTCGCGGCGCAAATACGTCAACGAGATGCAGGGCACCAATTCGCGGCTCGACGAGCTGCAGGCGGCAATACTGCGCGCCAAGCTGAAGCGGCTGGACGACTGGAACGGCCGGCGGGCGCAGGCGGCGGCGCGCTATTCGGCGGCCTTCGCGCCGCTGCAGGGGCTGCAGCTGCCGGCGGTGCCCGACTGGGCCGAGCCGGTATGGCATGTCTACGTGGTGGCGACGGCGGAGCGGGAGCGGCTGACGGCCGCGCTCGATCGCGCCGGCATCGGCTGGCTGATCCACTATCCCATTCCGCCGCATCTGCAGGACGCCTATGCCGGGCTGGGCATCGGGCGCGGCGCGCTGCCGATCGCCGAGCGCCTGGCGGCGCAAGTGCTGTCGCTGCCGATCGGCCCGCACATGACGGGCGAGCAGCAGGCGGCGGCGATCGAGTGCGTAACGCAGGCGCTGGCGATCCCGGCCATGGAGCGGCTGGCGTGAGCGGGGTACACCCGACCGCCATCGTCGGCAAGTCGAAGATCGGCGTGGGCGTTAAGATCGGGGCCTACGCGGTGATCGGCGACGGAGTCGAACTTGGGGCGAATGTCGCGGTCCATCCGCATGCGGTGATCGGCGATCACGTCGTAATCGGCGAAGAGTCCGAGATTTTTCCCGGCGCGGTGGTGGGCAAGGAGCCGAAAGGCGCCGGCGCGCTGGCGCGCCTGCCCGTGTTCGAACGCCGTCTGCGGATCGGCGCGGGCTGCTCCATCGGGCCCCATGCCGTGATCTACTACGACGTGGTGATCGGCAGCCACTGCCTTATCGGGGATGCCGCCTCGATCCGCGAGCAGACCGAAATCGGCGACCGCAGCGTCGTCGGGCGACACGTCACCATCAATTACCGTACCCGCATCGGCAGCCGCACCAAGATCATGGACCATTGCTGGATTGCCGGGAACGCAGAGATCGGCGACGAGGTTTTCATCGGCGGCGGCGTGCTGACCAGCAATGACAACGCTCCGGGCCGGCAGGTTTTCGACGATGCCGTGATGCGCGGACCGACGATCGGCAACGGCGCGATGATCGGTATTGGCGCGATATTGCTGCCCGGCGTGGGAATCGGCAGCCGCGCCGTGGTTGCGGCCGGCGCCATCGTCACCAAGGACGTGCCGGCCGAGGCGACCATCATGGGGGCCGCCGCCCGCGTGCGCGACTAGGCCGCTTGCGAGAATGCGGGCCCTTCTGAAAGCGCTTCTGACGACTGGTGGCGCGACACTTGTCGCGCAGGTTCTCGGATTGATCGTCAACAAGGTTCTGGCACAGACGATAGGCGCCAGCGGCGTCGGCTTCTACAGCATCGCCCGACAGGTGCACGATACGGCGACCGGACTGGGCGCCATGGGCGGTGGCGGGCTGGTGCAGGGTCTGGCGGCGCGCGAGGGGGCCGCGCGCGGCCGCCTGTTTCGTGCCGCCGTCGTGTTGACGCTTGGCGGCGCGGCGATCGCCGCCATCGCCCTTCTGATCGTGCCGACGACGATCGCCGTGGCGCTGTTCGACCGTTCCGATCCGCAGGCGGTCGGCATCGTCAAGCTTTGCGCGCTGACCTCCGCCGTCGGTATCGCCTATGCGGTGCTGGCCAGCGCGGTCAACTCGATGCGGGCCATTGCCGTTCTTGCCATGCTGGGCGTCGGCGGCGCGGCGGCAACGGCGGTGCTGGCATGGCCGACGGCAAGCCTGGCGCGGGATGAACCGATGGCGCTGGCGGCGCTGATCGGCGTACCGCTGGCGTTGCAAACCGTCGCGGCCGCGCTGGCGCTGCGGCGCCTGGGATGGTGGAGCACGCTGGCCGGCGCCAGCGGCGGCAGCCGGCCGGGCGCGGCGGAGTTCCGCTACTTCGCGGGGTTTCTCGGCTTCAATGCGGTTATGACGGCGGCCAGCGCCGCCACGATGCTGTCGGTGCGGGCGGCGATCGTGCATGACGGCGGGCTGGCCGCGGCGGGATTGTTCGCGGCGGCCTGGGGCATCGGCATGCAGAGCATGTCGCTGCTGCTGTCGTCGTTCGGCACCTACGTGCTGCCGACCCTGGCCGGCGCGACCGCGGAGGAAAAGCGCCGCCACCTGCAGGATGCGGCGACACTTGTGCTGTGCGCATCCATCCCGCTGCTGGCCGTCCTGATCGCGCTCAAGCCGCTGGTCGTGCGCCTGCTGTTCTCGGCCGAATTCATCGACGCCGTGCCGTTGCTGCAATGGCTGCTGCTCGGCAACTATCTGAAGGCGATATCGTGGGTGATGGCCATCCCTCTGCTGGCCACCGCCGATCTGCGGCGCTATTTCGTTCTAGAAGGCGGCTGGTTGGCGATCTTCGCCGCCATTGCGCTGCTGGGGATCGATGCCGGCTACGGCATGGTCTCGGTCGGCTTCGGCTATCTGGTGGCCTATGTCGTCTACTTCGGGCTCGGCGCGCGCTTCGCCTGGACGCGCTTCGGTTTCGCACCCAATCGGCGGTCGCTGGCGGTGCTGGCCGGCGGGCTGGGCCTGGTGACGCTCGTCACGGCCATCACCTGGAACGACGCGACGGTCGACTGGCCGCTCGCCGCGGGCGCCGCGGCAACGGCCGGGCTGGTGTCGCTGCTCGGCCTGACGCCGAACCAGCGCGGCAAGTTGCTGCGGCTGGCACGCACAGGGCGGCTGGCATGAACGCGCGCGCAATGCCGCCGATGGCCATGGTGTTGCTGATTTACCGGCAGGAGCGCTTCGTACGCGAGGCCCTGCGCGGGGCACTGGCGCAGGACTACCAGAACCTGGAGATCGTCGTCAGCGACGACGCCTCGCCGGACGGAACCTGGCGGATCGTCGAGGAGGAGGCGTCGCGCTATCGCGGTCCGCACCGGCTGATCCTGAACAGGAATGCCACCAATCTTGGGCTGATGGGAAACCTTCTTGCGGCAGTGCGCTTGACGCGCGCTCCCTATCTGGTGCTGGCGGCGGGCGACGACGTTTCCGAGCCGGGCCGTGTGCGACGGATGGCGGAGACATTCGCAGGCGCCGGCGATGGCGGTGCGCCGGTCACGCTGGTGATCTCCAACGCTACCACGATCGACGGCGACGGCCGGCCCTTCGCCGCGCAAGGCGCGTGGCCGCTCAATGCGCGGGTCAGCGCCGAGGAGGTTTTCGCGAAAGGCATGGTGATTGGCGGCGCCGGCTCGGCTTATGCGCGCGAAGTGTTCGACGAGTTCCCCGAACCCGACCGGCGCATCTACAACGAGGACGCCATATTCTGCCAGCGTGCGGCCTTGATGGGCCGCATCGAGATACTGCACGATCGGCTGCTGCGCTACCGCCGGCATGGCGGCAATATTTCGACCCAGCCGGCTCCTGCGACCGCAGTCAGGCAAATGCGCCAGCAGATACTCGACCATTGTCCTTACTGGCGCAGGGTACTGCAGCAGCAGCATGCCGATGCCCGCTGGGCGGTCGACAAAGGCCTGGTGGACGCCGAGACGGGCGGAAGGCTGCTGCAGCACATGCAGCGGCACCTGCACAATCTCGACATGACCGAAAGGGCGCTGGGCGGGCAGGGCTGGACGACGCGGTTCGGGGCAGTGCTGCGCCAGCGCGGCGAGCCGATGCGCCGGCAATTGCGACTGCTGCTGATGGCCGTCGCGCCACGTTTTTATCTGGCGGCGATGAAACTGCGGGCGGCGGTACGGGGTCGGGCATGAGCGGTGGCGGCGTCAGCTTCGCGCTGCTTTGCTACAATCAGCAAGAGTTCGTGGCGGAAGCCGTAGCGGCGGCACTGACTCAGGATTGCGAGCCTATCGAAATCCTGATCTCCGACGACGCCTCGACCGACGGCACCTGGGAGGCGATACAACGCGCGACCGCCGGGTATCGCGGGCCGCACCGGCTGCGCCTGCATCGCAACGCGCGCAACCTCGGCTGCACCGGCCACACGCTTGCCGCTCTGGCGATGGCCGAAAGCGATCTGGTCGTCGTCGGCGCGGGCGACGACGTCAGCGAGCCCGATCGCGTGCGCGCTGTCATGCAAGCGGCGTCGCAAGAGCCGCAGGCGACGTCGTTCTGGTCGGACATGCGCCTGATCGACGAGGCCGGGCGCGACATGGGCGTCATTCCCGGCTATTTCAGGCCGCAGGCGACCATTCCCGAAATGACCGATGTCGGCGCCGCGCCGGTTGGGGCCAGCCAGGCCTATCGCAAGATCGTCGGCGAGGGCTTCGCGGCGCCGGACCGACGCGCCGGCTCGGAGGATCTGGTGCTGCACTATCGTTCGGCATTGCTGGGTGGGGTGAAGCGGGTGCCGGGCGCGCTGGTGCGCTGGCGGCGGCATGTCGGCAGCATGGAAAGCGCCAGCCCGCTCATGACCTCGCTGGACGCGCAACGGTTTCGCGACTCGGTGCTGCGCATCTGCGAACAGCGAATCTTCTGCTTTCGCGCCCGTCTCGACGATCTGGCGGGCCTTGCCGCGCGGCAGCCGGAGCGGCGCGCGGAACTCGACGATCTGGCGCGTCGTACCCGCCGACTGGTGCGGCGGTTCGAGGCCATGCAGGCAATGCAGGCGAAGGCGGTTGGGGGCGGGATCAGCGCCGCCCTGCGCGCACTGCTGAACGGGGCCCGGCCTGGCGAAACGGCGCGCAACTATCTGGCTATCCGGCACACCGCGTTGTGGCAGCGCTACACGCGCTGGCGCGCCGCTCAGCGCCGCGAATAGAACCTCGCGATCATCTTCGCCGCCGCGAGATCGAACTCGCGCAGCCGGCGCTCGGCGTCGGGCATGGGGCGGATCGGGCCGCGCAGGTGGTCCCAGAACTGGCGTTCGGCGATCGACGGCGCCATGCCCGCCAGCGCGCGGCGGGTGTAGCGGGCCAGCCACGGCTTGGGATGGGTGGCGAAATGCGTCATGTGGGTGCCGAAGGCGGAGAAGCCCATGCCTTCGGGCCCCAGGGCGCTGATCGGCGCCTCGACGCCCATCAGGGCGACGTTCATGGCGTCCTGGTCGGGGATGAAGAAGGGATCGCTGCGGTCGGTGGTGTGGGTGTGGCCGATCGGCGCCTGCGCGGCAGCGACGATGCGGTCGGTGGCCTGGCGCCACAGGGCGACGAAATCGAGATGGCGGCGCTGCACGCCGACGAAACCGCTGTTGAAATAGGGCGCGACGGATCGCGCCGGCCGACCGAGCTCGCCGAGCAGCTCGCGCCAGCGCACGCGCAGCGGGTTGTCGTCGGTCGGGGTCTGCGGCATCCAGCCGTCGACGCAGACGGCGATGCCGCAGGACAGCCAGTGCTCGATGCGCTGCCAGGGCGCGCGCATGACGATGTCGGCGTCGATGAAGGCGGCGGCCTGGCAATCAGGCTCGAGGGCGAACAGCGCCTGCAGGCAGTCGGGCTTGCGCAGGGCGACGAATTCCTGCGCCGTGTCGGCGACGAAGCGGACCGACAGGGGGCCGAGATCGAGCAGGTCGGGCGCGCGCCAGGCGCCGTCGGCCTGCCAGTCGGGCCGCGGGCCGCGATGGAACACGGTGAAGACGCCCCGGTAGCCATGCCGGTGCAGGGAGTTGGCGAGGGCGGCGGCGCCGATGTGGTAGGTGCCGGAGACCAGCGTGCAGGCCAGCGCCGTCATGCGCCCGCACCCGTGCCGATGCGCTGCAGTCCGCCGGCGGCCGGCGCCCACCAGGCCTCGTTGTCGAGATACCAGCGGATCGTGGTCTCCAGGCCGGAGTCGAAATCGGTGCGCGGCCGCCAGCCCAGCTCGCGCTGCAGCTTCGAGGAATCGATGGCGTAGCGGAAATCGTGGCCGGGCCGGTCGACGACGAACTCGATGGCGTCCTCGTGCCTGCGGCCGTCGGGACGCGGCCGCATCCGGTCGAGCAGGGCGCAGATGCGGCGCACGATGTCGATGTTGCGCCGCTCGCCGTCGCCGCCGACGTTGTAGGTCTCGCCCGGCCGGCCGCGCTCGAGCACCGTCTGCAGCGCCTCGGCATGGTCCTCGACGTAGAGCCAGTCGCGCACGTTCTCGCCCCTGCCGTAGACCGGCAGCGAGCGCCCGGAAAGGGCGCGGATCACCATGTGCGGGATCAGCTTCTCCGGATGCTGGCGCGGGCCGTAATTGTTCGAGCAGTTGGTGATCAGGGTCGGCAGGCCGTGCGTGTGGTGCCAGGCGCGGACCAGGTGGTCGGACGAGGCCTTGCTGGCGGAGTAGGGCGAGTTCGGCCGGTAGGGCGTATCCTCGGTGAACAGCCCCTCGGCGCCCAGCGCGCCGTAGACCTCGTCGGTCGAGACGTGATGGAAGCGGAAGGCGTCGCGGCGGGCGGCAGGCAGGCCGCGCCAGTACTGCAGCGCCGCCTCGAGCAGGGTCCAGGTGCCGACCACGTTGGTGCGGATGAAGGCGGCGGCGCCGTCGATCGAGCGGTCGACATGCGATTCGGCGGCGAGGTGCAGGATGGCGTCGGGCTGGA
>JBFWZG010000039.1:0-16678 GCA_050185515.1 Reyranellaceae bacterium | reverse complement strand
CCGTCAATGCAGGATCTGGCTGAGGAACAGGCGGGTGCGTTCGCTCTTGGGGTTGTCGAAGAACTGGCTGGGCGGGGCCATTTCCTCGACGCGGCCGCGATCCATGAACACGACGTTGTCGGCCACCGAGCGGGCGAAGCCCATCTCGTGGGTGACGCAGATCATGGTCATGCCCTCGTTGGCCAGCTCGATCATGACGTCGAGCACTTCCTTGACCATCTCCGGATCGAGCGCCGAGGTCGGCTCGTCGAACAGCATGATCTTGGGCCGCATGCACAGCGCACGGGCGATGGCGACGCGCTGCTGCTGGCCGCCCGACAGCTGGCCGGGATATTTCAACGCCTGCTCGGGGATGCGCACCCGCTCGAGGAACATCATCGCCAGTTCCTCGGCTTCCTTCTTGGGCATCTTGCGCACCCAGATCGGCGCCAGGGTCAGGTTCTCCATGATGGTCAGGTGCGGGAACAGGTTGAACTGCTGGAACACCATGCCGACCTCGCGGCGGATCGCCTCGACGCCCTTGATGTCGTTGGTCAGCGTCATGCCGTCGACCACGATGTCGCCGGCCTGGTGCTCCTCGAGGCGGTTGATGCAGCGGATCATGGTCGACTTGCCCGAGCCGGAGGGGCCGCAGACCACGACCTTCTCGCCCTTGCGCACCGTCAGGTTGACGTCGGTCAGCACCTGGAAGTTGCCGAACCACTTGTTGACGTGGCGCAGCTCGATGGCGATCGGCGCTTCGTCGAGATTGCGGGCGGCGTTGCTCATGTCGATTTCTCCCTGGCGGCGCTAGCGCCGGTGCGCCTTGTTGAGATCGCGCTCGAGATACTGGCTGTAGCGCGACATCGAGAAGCAGAAGACGAAGTAGACCACGGCGAGGAACAGGTAGGTCTCGTTGGCGAAGCCGCGCCAGGCCGGGTCCTTGACCGCCGATTCGCCGGCGGTCAGCAGGTCGTAGATGCCGATGATGTAGACCAGCGAGGTGTCCTTGAAGAAGCCGATGAAGGTGTTGACCAGCGGCGGGATCACCAGCCGCAGCGCCTGCGGCAGGATGATGAGCTGGGTCTTCAGCCGATAGCCCAGCCCGAGCGCGTCGGCCGCCTCGTACTGGCCCTTGGGAATGGCCTGCAGCCCGCCGCGCACGACTTCCGCCAGGTAGGCGGCGGCGAACAGCATCAGCCCGACCAGCGCCCGCAGGAACTTGTCGATCGTGACGCCTTCGGGCAGGAACAGCGGCAGCATCACCGAGGCCATGATCAGCAGCGAGATCAGCGGCACGCCGCGGATCAGCTCGATGAAGCCGACGCACAGCGCCTTGATCAGCGGCAGGTTGGAGCGGCGACCCAGCGCCAGCAGGATGGCCAGCGGGAAGGCGCCGGCCAGCGCCACCACCGACAGGATCAGGGTTACCGGCAGGCCGCCCCACAGCCCGGTCTCGACATAAGGCAGGCCGAACACGCCGCCGAACATCAGGAACCAGCTGACCAGGGCGCCTGCTCCCCACATCGCGGCCATGCGCCAGTTCCACAGGCGCCGGTCGCAGCTCGCCACCAGCATGGCGACGATCAGCAGCGAGACGATGGTCGGCCGCCAGCGCTCCTCGAACGGGTAGGTGCCGTAGAGCATGAACGGCGCCTTCTCGAACAGGTAGGCCCAGCAGGCGCCACCGGGATTGTCGCGGCAGCCCTGGGCGGTCTCCGCCACCCAGGTGGCGCCGAACACGCCCCAGTCGAGGAACCCGACCGCCATCCACAGCAGCACGCCGCCCAGCACCAGGGTGATGATCGTGTCGCGCACGCTGCCGAACAGGTTCTTGCGCATCCACGCCACCGGACCGCCGGTGCCGCCGGGCGGCGCGACGATCGCTTCCGGCGCGCCGGTGGCGGCGCGAAGATTGGCTTCTTCGCCGGGCTTCAGGTCCTTGGGCGCGGTGCCCGGGAACGGCGTGCTGCTCATGTCAGCGCTCCACCAGGGCTATCTTCTTGTTGTACCAGTTCATGAAGAACGAGATCGACAGGCTGACCGTCAGGTAGCACGCCATGATCAGCGCCGTGCCCTCGATCGCCTGGCCGGTCTGGTTCATCGTCGTGTTGAGGATGGCGACGATGTCGGGATAGCCGATGGCGATGGCCAGCGACGAGTTCTTGGTGATGTTGAGGTACTGGCTGGTCATCGGCGGGATGATGACGCGCAGCGCCTGCGGCAGGATCACCAGCCGCATCGCGGTGTTGGGCCGCAGGCCGAGCGCGGCCGCCGCTTCCGATTGGCCGCGATTGACGGCCAGGATGCCGGCGCGGACGATCTCGGCGATGAAGGCGGCGGTGTAGACCGTGAGGCCGATGAGCAGGGCGAAGAACTCGGGCAGCAGCACGACGCCGCCAACGAAGTTGAAGCCCTTGAGCTCGGGCACGCTCCATTGCAGCGGGAACCCGGCGCCGACGAACACCAGCAGGGGCAGTCCGAAGATCAGCGCGAGAGAGGCCCAGACCGTGTGGAACTGCTGGCCGGTGGCGGCCTGCCGCGCCCTGGCCCATCGCGCGACGACGAACGACAGGACGATGCCGACCAGCAGCGCGATCCCCATCCAGACATGCGCCGGGTCGGCGACAGGCACCGGAAATTTCACGCCACGATTGGAGACGAAGATGTTGCCGATCGAGACCGCCTGGCGCGGGCCGGGCGAATAGAGCGTGATCAGCTTGTACCAGATGAAGAGCTGCAGCAGCAGCGGGATGTTGCGGATGATCTCGACGTACCAGCCGCAGATCTTGGCCAGCAGCCAGTTGCTCGACAGCCGGCCGATGCCGATCAGCGTGCCGAGCAGGGTGGCGAGCACGATGCCGATCAGCGCCACGCGCAGGGTGTTGAGAATGCCGACCCAGATGGCGCGACCGTACGAGCTCGCCGGCGAGTACTCGATCAGCGTGTCGCCGATGTCGAAGCCCGATTCCTGGACGATGAAGCCGAAACCCGAGGCGATGTTCTGCCGGGCCATGTTCTCGAGCGTGTTGGCGACCAGCCACCACCCCAGCGCGATGACGCCGCCGAACACGACGATCTGGAAGGCGTAGCCGCGAATCGTGGGGTCGTTCCACGGCGCGGCGCGCGGCGGGGTGCTTGAAGGAGGCTCGATGCCGGCCATGATTCGCCCCTCGTCGGCTAAGGGTTCAGCTCAAAACCATTCGGCCGCCGCGACGGGGTCGCGGCGGCCGATTTGCGGTCTTCAGCGGACCGGCGGGGCGTACATGATGCCGCCCTTGGTCCAGAGCTCGTTGAGCCCCCGGTCAAGCTTGAGCGGCGATCCCTTGCCGACGTTGCGCTCGTACATCTCGCCGTAGTTGCCCACCGCCTTGATGGCGTTGGCGGCCCATTCCTCGGAGACGCCGAGATTCTTGCCCAGGCCCGGCGTCACGCCGAGCAGGCGCTTGATGCCGGGATTGTCCGACTTCTTCATCTCGTCGACCTTGGCGGCGGTGATGCCGTACTCCTCGGCCTCGACGAGCGCGTTGAAGGTCCAGCGGATCAGGTCGGCCCACTGGTCGTCGCCATGCGACACGGCCGGCCCGAGCGGCTCCTTGGAGATGATCTCGGGCAGCAGCGTGTAGTCGTCGGGCTTCGGCGCCTTCGACGCACGCGTCGCGGCGAGGCCCGAGGCGTCGGTGGTGTAGGCGTCGCAGCGGCCTGAGAAGAAGGCCTGCTCGATTTCCTCGAGCTTCTCGATCACCACCGGCTTGATGTCGACCTTGTTGGCGCGCGACCAGTCGGCGAGGTTCAGCTCGGTGGTGGTGCCGGGCTGCACGCAGACGGTGGCGCCGTTGAGCTCCTTGGCGCTCTTCACGCCGAGCTTCTTGGCGACCATGAAGCCCTGGCCGTCGTAGTAGGTGACGCCGGTGAAGTTCAGGCCCAGCGCCGTGTCGCGCTGCTGCGTCCATGTCGTGTTGCGCGACAGCACGTCGACCTCGCCCGATTGCAGGGCGGTGAAGCGCTGCTGCGCCGACAGCGGCACGAACTTGACCTTGTTGGCATCGCCGAACAGCGCCGCCGCGACGGCGCGGCACACGTCGACGTCGATCCCCGTCCACTTGCCCTGGCTGTCGGCGATGGAGAAGCCGGCCAGACCAGTGCTGACGCCGCACAGAATTTCACCGCGCGACTTGATCGCGTCGAGTTTCGCGCCGGCCATGGCCTGGCCCGCCACGAAAGCGGTGATGGTCGCCGCCGCGGCGGCAATGATCGTCCTGCGTAGCATATGAAGCACCCCGTTATTGTTGCCACGGACCGTCTTTGTGCAATCCCGCGCCGAATCCGGCCACCGAATGCGATCCGCTTTCAGGCGATAACAATAATGCGACAGTCGGCAGTTGCAACCCCGCTGCGCGTCCGGTGCAACGAAAAAGGGTCCCGTACGGGACCCTCTATCTGGTCAAAACGCAGGCGTTTCGATCAATTAATGGAATCCGAGGCGATTTCGGTGACCCCGGTCTGCTGCTTGATGCGCTCGAAGGCGGCCAGATCTGTCCCGGTAAGCCGGCGGGCGCCCTCCGCCAGCAGCGGCTCGGGGTCGACGCGACGGTCGCCGATGAAGACCTCGAAGTAGAGATGCGGGCCGGTGGCGAGGCCGGTGCGCCCGACATGGGCGATGACGTCGCCCGCCTTCACCGGCGTGCCAGGCTTCATGCCGGCGGCGAAGCGGCTCATGTGCCCGTAGGTCGTCGACACGTCGTTGCCGTGGTCGATCTGCATGAACAGGCCGTAGTTGCCGTTGCGCTTGGCGGCGACCACCACGCCGTCGGCGGCGGCGTAGATCGGGGTACCGGTCGGCGCGGGGAAGTCGACGCCCCAGTGGAATTTGGCGACGCGCAGCACGGGATGGCGGCGCATGCCGAAGGGCGAGTTGATTTCGATGCCGGGCATCGGCGTGCGCAGCACGATGCCGGCGATGCGCTCGCCGTCGTCGGTGAAGTAGCCGCCGGGCGCGCCGGCGGGCGCAAAACGCCAGAGCCTGTGCTCGCGCCCGCCGACGGTGAAGGCTGCGAGCGAGAAGCCGGCTTCGGCGTCGGCGGAAGGATCGTAGGCGATCTCGAACCGGCTGCCGTCCAGCTTCGCCTTGCCGAGCGACGGATGGAGCTTGACCGCAGCGGCGATCTCGTCGGCGACCGAGCGCGGCACGCCGGCCTGCTTGAGCGACTGCGCGACGTCGGCGCCGTTGGTGCCGATGGCACGGGCGAAGCCCGGCGTCATCGCAACCTTCGAGGGCCGCGTTGCCCTGGTCGGCAGCATATTGACCGGCGCGAAGGTGGTCGGCGACGGTTCGACGACGTGATGCCCCGAAGGTCCCACGACTGGCGCAGCCGGCGGGGCCTCAGCGGCTGCAGGCGTCGCGACCGGCGCCGCAGGCATGGCTGCGGCGGTAGCGGCTTCTTCGGTTGCCGGGGCCGCCGGCTTCTCGGCGAGACCGAGTGCGGCGCGCGACAGCACGATGGGCTTGCCGGTCGCCGGTTCGGCCGCGACGCGCTCGATGCTGCGCGCGCCGTAGTGGCCGGCGAAGCTCAGTTGCAGCAGAACGCCATCCCGGCGCTGTCGGCTCGACAGCGACTTGCGCAGCGATTTCTCGATCGCCGCCGCCTCGACGGCGACGACGCCCTGGCGCTGCAGGCGCTCGGCGAGCCGATCGCCGTCGACGAAGGGAACGGTGAGCTGGGCCGGCGGACCGATCAACGGCGCGCCCGACGGGGCGGATGCGTATTGCTGCGCCGTCGCGGGAACGGCCAACAGCAGGGCGATGGATAGAACCGGAGCGGAAAGCAGCTTTCCGAGTGACGATGCAGGCGCGCGGCGCGCTATGGAATTCGGCATCACTGCCTTTTTCCCCCTTCGCGTTGGCCGTGGGATGGTCGCCGAAACGAAACCCGAATGGCTCCGACCGGACCGGAAACGACGCGCGGTTATGGCAAATCGGCAACATGGCCGTAAAGACTTTTTTCCCACAGCGAGTCGCAACCCTGTGAGTTGTTGCCGCAACAGGGGCGAAGTTGAAATGCGACGAAGACTGAGGTTCCCCGTGCATCGTTCGGATTCGGTTCAGCAATTACTCGGAACGGCGATCCAATGTCTGTCGATCGCGGATTGCGGTATTCGCAGTTGCAAGATCGCCGTCGGTGATCTTTTTGCGGCCGATCGCCGCAACGCACCTTTCACACGCGAGCGCGGAAACGGAGTTGGTTGGGGGGCGGGCGATTCAACGAGGCCTGCAGCAGCGGATAGCGCGCCAGCATGCCGGCGGCCTCGGCCATCTCCTCGACGTCGTTGAAAACGGGAATGCCGGCCTTCTCGAGATCGGCGAACCATTGGTCCTTGCCGGGCAGCGTACCCATCATGGCGTGCATCACCGCGAACGGCGCGTTCGCGGCCGCCTGGCGCAGGGCGGAGACGACTGGCGCGGCGTCCACCATGAAGGGCACGACATGGATCATCAGCACCTGGTCCCAGGCCTGGCGCGAATGTTCGACCACGGCCGCGAACGTGGCGGCGAAACGATCCTCGCGCGCATCGGCCAGAAGATCGAGGGGATTGGCGACGGATGCTTCCGGCGGCAGCACCGCGCGCAACGTATCGGTCAGCACCTGCGGCAGCGGCGCGAGATCCAATCCTTCCAGGGCGGCCCGATCGGTCGCCAGCACGCCGGGGCCGCCGGAGTTGGACAGCACCAGCGCGCGCCTGCCGAGACCTTGCGGGAAGCGGCCGAATGCCTTTGCTGCGATCAGCAGCCGGCGCAGCGAGGTCACGCGCAGTATGCCGCAGGCATTGCAGAACTCGTCGATCGCCGCATCGTCGTTGATCGCGGCACCGGTATGGGCGCGCGCCGCTCGGCCGCCGATCTCGGTGCGGCCGCCGAACAGCGCTATCACCGGCTTGCGCGCGGCGGCGGCGCGGGCCACGTCGCGGAAGCGGTCGACGTCGGCGATCGATTCTACATAAAGCAGAAGCGTGCCGATCGCGTCCTGCGCCACCAGATGCTCGAGATAGTCCTCGACGCCCAGATGCATGCCGTTGCCGACCGATACGACGGTGGTCAGGGGCAGCGCGCGCTCGTTGGCCTTGGCGATGACTTCCTCGGCCAGCGCGCCTGATTGCGAGATCAATGCGATGCCGTTGCCGGCGCCGGCGGCAATGCCCGGCGGCACGTCGCGCAGGAAGGTGGCGGCAAAACGCCAGGCGGGATCGAGATGGATCAGCCCGGCACAGTTCGGGCCGGCGATCAGCAGGCCGTGCTCGCTGGCGATGGCGCGGACTTCGGCATCGCGCGCCAGACCGGGTGCGCCGGCCTCGGCGAAACCGCCGGGCAGGATGAGAATATTTCGATGGTTGCTGGCGGCGGCTTCGCGCAGCGTGCCGGGAATGGCATCGGAGCGGATGACGATCACGGCGAGATCGCATGGCTCGTCGATCTCGGCTAGAGACGTCGCCGCCTTGTAGCCGAAGATCTCGCCGCCCCTGGGATTGACCGGCACGACGCGGCCGGCGTAGCCCGCGATCTTCAGCATCTGCATCACGGCGCCGCCGGACGAGGTGGCGCGCTCGCCGGCGCCGACGACCGCGACGGAGCGCGGGGCGAAGAAGGCGTCGAGGCGGCTGGCGGTCATGGTGGCCGGGCTCCGGCGTCAGAACAGATGGAAGGCGCCATCGCTGACGCCAAGCGGCCAGCGGCCGGCTTCGAACAGACGGAACTTGATGGAGAAGGGATGTTCGTCGGCGCCGTCATGGGCGATCGCGGCGAGGGCGGCCTGATAGGCCGATTGCGCAGCGGCGCCGGCGGCGACGCGGCTGAGCGCCTGGTCGGCGACGCCGGCACGCGCTGCGGCGATGGCGGCCGCGCCATGCGTCACCGAGGCGGCAAGCTCCATGACGCGGCTGAGCGCGGCCATCAGTTCGTGCTCGGGAATCGACGCGGCGGCGCGGGCCAGGAGGGCGGCTCGCTGCTTCTCCTCCGCGTCCCACCATTCACGCGACCATGACGGCGACTTGGCGACTTCGGCGGCGCGGGCCCAGTCGGCCACCGGCTCGACGCCGGCGCGGGCGAAGCCCATGCCGGCAAGCCAGGCGCGCGCATCCCAGCGCTCTGCGGCGGTCAGCGGTTCGCCGACCGCGGCGAACCACGACGCCAGCCGAACGCGCGTGCGCAGATCGTCGAGCGGCGCCAGCGCGGCGACGAGAGGGGCGGCGGCGGGCGCGCTCACGCGGCGGCGGCCAGCGGCGGCAGTTTCAGCTTCAGCTTGTCCTCGACCAGTTCCTTGGCGCGACCGAGGAAATCCTGGCGCATCTCGTCGTTGGTGCGCTGCTTGATGCCCCATTTGCGGAAGATCTCGTTGTTGCGCGACACCGACGCGCCGAAGAAGGCGGGCAGCATCGGGTAGTAGCGGTCGATGGCGTCCTGCACCTTCCGGCGACCTTCCTCGGTCGCCACCAGTTCGGTGCAGAAATCCTCGCCGAACTGCGCGTGGAACCGCTCTTCCGGCATGGTCATGCGCGCGAGATTGCGCAGCGGATGGAAGGTGCAATGCAGGAGATCCTCGACCTGCAGGATCTCGGCGAGGTCGGCCAGCAGCTTGATGACGCAGAATTCCTCCCAGCTCTGCAGGGGAAACTCGAAGATCGAGAGCGGGCGCTTCTCCGTCGGCGTCATCTTCTCCGGCGCGATCCCCATTTCCTCGCCCAGTTCCCGGAAGCGCACATGATGGCCGTATTCCTCCATTGCGACGCGGCAGGTCAGCCACTTGGCGTAAGGCGTCGGCGCCAGGGCAATGGCGGGCTCGTCGAACACCTGCGCGCCATAGAGTTCGTTGACGGCATGGGAGATGACGAGCTTGGCGACGGCGTTGCGGAACTCCTCGGGCGCGTCCTTGAGGTCGGCGGTGTGCTTGACGACGATCTGCTCGGTCATGGTCGTCTCCTTTAGACGAAGGGTTCGGTATTGAAGGCTTCGAGGTCGGTGGTCAGGTCGGTGAACCCCGGTGCCAGGTCAGCGTTGACCGCATGGGCGAGGGCGGCGACGTCCCAGTCGGATTTCTCGTTGACGATGCGGGCCTTCGGGCGCGGCTGGCTGAACAGGAACACTTCCCGCCCGCGCACGCCGAACACCTGGCCGGTGACCTTGTCGCAGTCGGGGCCGGCCAGAGCCGCCACCAGGCGGGCGACATGGGCCGCATCGATGCGCAGGGCGCGCTCCTTGTAGGATTTCTGCGCCTCGTTGGCCGGCTGGATGATGTCGGTGACGCGGGTGCGGGCGAAAGGCGCCACCGCGTTGCAGGTGATGCCGGCGCGCACCAGGTCCATGGCGGTGACGCGCGTGAGGCCCACGAGGCCCGCCTTGGCGCTGGCGTAGGCGGCCTGGCCGAGATTGCCGTAGAGACCGGCGCTGGAGACGATGTTGACGATCCGGCCCCAGCCGTAGGAGGAGTCGCCGCGGCCCGACTTGCCCTGCTCGCGCATCACGGCCGAGGCGGCCTGCGTCAGGTAGAACGGCGCGGAGAGATTGTTGCGGATCACCGCTTCCCAGTTGAGCGGCTCGGCCTTGAAGATGAAGCTGTCGCGCAGGATGGCGGCGTTGTTGACGACGATGTCGACGCCGCCGAACTGCCTGACCGCCATCTGCACCATGGATTGCGCTGCCCCCGGAGAGGCGACGCTGTCGGCAAAGGCCAGGGCGCGGTCGCCAAGGCTGGCGGCGACATCGCGGGCGACGGAAGGATCGCTGCCCTGGCCGTCGATGCCGGTGCCGTTGTCGGCGATCAGCACGGCGGCGCCCAGCAGATGCAGTTGCTCGGCGATGGCGCGGCCGATGCCGCGGCCGGCGCCGGTGACGATGGCGACCCGTCCGGCCAGCATGTCGGTCATTGCGCCGCTCCCTTGTCGTTCAGCGCCGCCATTTCGGCCTCGGTGTAGAAAGCGTCGGCGTGGATGTCGAACTGGTTCATGCCACGCGCCTTGAGCATTTTCGACGCCGCTTCGACCATGACAGGCGGGCCGCACAGATAGGCCTTGCAGCCGTCGAGATCGTCGTAGTCGGCGGCGACGGCCTCGTGCACGAAGCCGGTGCGCCGCGCCGTCTCGCCTTCCGGTTGGCTCAGCACCGCCTGGAAGGAGAAATTCGGGTGCTTCTCCGCCAGCGCCTTGAAATGGTCCTCGAGATAGAGGTCGCGTTCGTCGCGCACGCCGAAATAGAGATGGATGCCCTGCTTCATGCCCTTCTTCAGGGCCATCTCGACGATCGACTTGATCGGGGCCAGGCCCGAGCCGCCGGCGACGGCGATGATGGGGCCGCGATGGCTTTCGCGCAGATAGGAGGCGCCGGCCGGCCCTTCGACCCGCACCTGGTCGCCGACCTTGACGTGATCGAATACGTAGGCGCTGGTGGCGCCGTTGGGCATGCGCCGGACGTGGAATTCCAGCGTCTTGTCGTCGGGCAGGTTGGCCATCGAGTAGTCGCGCGGCTTCTGGCCGGCGAAGGTGACGGACGCGAACTGGCCGGCGGAGAAGGTGAAGGGGCCGCCCTTGTCGACCGTCAACCGCACGCGCTTGATGTCGTGCGTCATCTGGTCGACGGCGCTGACCGTGCAACTCATGATGCGGCGAGGGTGGACGACGATGTCTTCCGCCTCGAGCCATGCGACTTCGCAGTCGGACCACGGCACGGCGCGGCAGGCGAGGATCTGGCCCTGCGCCTTTTCCTCGTCGGTCAGCGCGAAGTCGGAGTAGGGCGACATCTCGACCTCGCCCGAGATCAGGTAGGACTTGCAGGCGCCGCAATTGCCCGACTGGCAGCCATAGGGGTAGGGCACGCCGGCATCGACCGCGGCCTCCAGAATCGTGGCGCCGCTATCGACCGTGACGGGTTCGTCCCACTGGCGGATCCTGACCTTAAAACTCATGACGCGTTTCCGTACCCAATTGGCTGCTGTTACTCTCGCGAGCTTAGGCGATACTTAGCGCACGATCGCGGGGCAGGACGATTGTTTTGAATACCAATTGTTGGCATATATAACATAATCATGGCCACTCTACGCAAGCCGTCCGCCGGCGGATCGCAAAAATCGCGGGAAACTGCCGCCGTCAGATCCGGGAAAAAGCGCGATCGGGCCCCCGCCGAGTACGATCTGCTGCCGGAACTGGTGGGCTACGGGCTGCGGCGCACGCAGCTTGCGGTGTTCCAGCATTTCGCCCGCGCCATGTCGGAGGCGATGGGCGCCGACCGCGTCAGCCCGGGCGAGTTCGGCGTGCTGGTGCTGATCGAGGCCAATAGCGGCATCAACCAGACGGCCCTGGCGACGGCGGTCGGTGCCGACCGCTCGACGATGGTGCCGATCCTCGACCGGCTGGAAAAGCGCGGGCTGATCGAGCGGCGCAAGGTGCCGGGCGACCGGCGGGCGCATGCGCTGGCGTTGGGCGATGTCGGCCGCAAGCGCATGGCGGAGTTCCGCGCCACGGTACGGGCGCATGAAGCGTCGATCACCGCCGACATGAGTGCCGGCGAACGCGCATTGCTGATCGACCTGCTGGGCAGATTGCGCAAGGCGGCCGAGACGGCATAATGCCGCCGCAATGAACGACAATTCACAGGCCGCCGCTGCCGGCGATCTCTCGCGCCGCGGCACCATCTTCGCCATCCTCGCCTTCTGTTTCGTGCTGTGCCAGTTCCTGCGCTCGTCGCTGGCGGTGGTGGCGCCCGAAATGGTGCGCGAGGTGCCGCTGACGCCGCGCGACCTGGGACTGATCACCAGCACCTTCTTCTTCGCCGTCGCGATCACCCAGATTCCGGCCGGCATGATGTTCGACCGGTTCGGCGTGCGGCTGACGGCCGGCATCGCGCTGGTGCTGGCGGTGATCGGCGGCTTCGTGTTCGCCTACGGCCAGAGTTTCTGGGCCTTCGCCCTCGGCCAGGCGCTGCTCGGGCTCGGCACCTCGCCGGTGTTCATGGGCTCGATCGTGGTGATCGGCCGCTGGTGGGAGCCCAAGCGCTTCGCCGCCATGTCGGCGACCATGATGTCGATCGGCTATCTCGGCAATCTCGCGGCGACCACGCCGCTGGCCTATGCCGCGGAGCTGATCGGCTGGCGCCACAGTCTGGCGATCGTCACGGTCGGGCTGGGCCTGTCGACGATCGGCATTCTGGCGCTGGTGCGCGATGCGCCGCCCGGCCACGACTGGTGGCGGCCGCGCCAGCCGGAAAGCCTGCGGGCGGTGGCGGGCGGCGTGCGCGAGGTGCTGCGCCATCCCATCATTCCCGGCCTGTTCGCCGCCGCCTTCATCGGCTACTCGACCAGCTTCGCGGTGCGCGGGCTGTGGGTCGGGCCCTACATGCTGGAAGTGCACGGGCTCGACGCCATCACGCGCGGCAACATCCTGTTCCTGTTCGCCGCGCTGGGCACGCTCGGCATCTTCGTTTCCGGACAGCTCGCCGCCCGCCTCGGCACGCCGCGCCCGGTCGTGATCGGCTTCTCGGCCATCACGGCGCTGACCCTGCTCGTCATGACGCTGGTGTCCGGCCCGTCGGTGGCGCTGTTCGTGGCGACGGTCGCGGCCTTCTCGCTGCTGGCCAATTTCTATCCGGCGGTGCTGGCGCACGGCCAGGCGACGTTTCCCGACCGCCTGCGCGGGCGGGCGCTGACCACGGTCAACTTCGCCGTCTTCGTCGGCGTCGGCGTCACCCAGGTGGTGACCGGTTTCCTCATCAATGCCTTTCCGGCCGACGCCAGCGGCGCCCATCCCGAGGTGGCGTACCGGCTGATGTTCGCCTATCTCGCCGTGGTGGTGATCGCCGGCGCGGCGATCTACGCGATCTACGCGAAGTTCAAGAAGCCGGCGCCGCAGCCGGCGGGGGAGTAGAATGCACAAGCTGTCGGCCGAGGACGTCATCGCGCGCATGCGGAAGAATCGCCAGCCCTGCGTCGAGACGATGGGAGGCGAAGTGCTCGAGGTCGATCCGGCGCGCGGCTGGATCAAGATGCGCTGGCTGGCGCGGCCCGAGTTCTGCCATTCGGGCAACATCGTTCAGGGCGGGTTCATCACCGGCATGGTCGACTCGGCGATGGCGCATGCCGCCATGGCGCGCGGCAATTTCCAGATGGCGGTGCCGACGCTTGAGGTCAAAGTCAGCTTCTTCGCGCCCGGCCATCCCGGTCACATGATCGCCGAGGGCTGGGTCGAGAGGTGGGGCCGCTCGACCGCCTTCCTCGAAGGCAAGCTCTATCGCGAGGACGGCGAGATCGTCGCCAAGGCGTCCGCCACCGCGCGGCTGGTGCCGGCCAAGCCGGCGCACCACTGACGGCGCCCGAGCGACCGGAGCGCAATCCGCCGCCGCCGTCCAGAGGAGTTGGACGCAGGATCGTGCAAGGCTGATCCGACGTTCGCGGACGGTCACGACGCCGGCCGCGATTCGCATAATGGCCGTCGCATGATCGACACAGTAAGTTCTTCGGCCGCACCCTCCGTTACCCTGCGCCAGCGCCTGCTGATCTTCGCCGTGCTGCTGCTGGCTTTCACCCTGTGCCAGTTCCTGCGCTCGTCGCTGGCGGTGGTGGCGCCGGAGATGGTGCGCGAGCTTGGGCTGACCCCGCGCGAGCTGGGCTTCATGACGTCGATCTTCTTCGTCGCCATGGCGGCGATGCAGATTCCCGCCGGCATGATGTTCGACCGTTTCGGCGTGAGGCCGATCACCGGCACTGCGCTGGTGGCGGCGGTGGCGGGCGGCGTCATCTTCGCGACCGGCCACGAGCTGTGGCAGTTCCTGCTTGGCCAGTTCCTGTTTGGCATCGGCATGTCGCCGCTGTTCATGGGCTCGATCATGGTGGTGGCGCGCTGGTGGGGCGCCGAGCGCTTCGCCACGCTGTCGGCGACCATGATGGCGATGTCCTATGTCGGCAATATCGGCGCCACCATGCCGCTGGCGCACGCCATCGAATGGGTCGGCTGGCGCCACGCGATGCTGGCGCCGTCGATCGTGCTGGGCGTGGCGACGGCGCTGTTCTTCCTCGTGGTGCGCGACGCGCCGCCCGGCCATCCCTGGTGGGGCGAGCGGCGCAAGGAAAGCGCGCGCGAGGTGTTCGCCGGCGTATTCGAGGCGCTGCGGCATCCGGTGATGCCGGGCCTGCTGGCGGCGGCCTTCATCGGCTACTCCGCCGGCTACGCCATTCGCGGATTGTGGGTCGGTCCCTACATGCTGGACGTGTTCGGGCTCGATGCCATCACCCGCGGCGACATCCTGTTCGTGTCCGCCATCATGGGCATGGTGGGTCTGTTCATCTCCGGCCAGCTCGCCGGCCGCATCAACCCTCGGCCGGTGGTCATGGGCTTCGCCAGCGTCGCCGGCCTGTCTCTGGCGCTGATGGCGTTGATCGGCGATCCGGGCATGACGCTGTTCCTGATCGCCTTTCTGGCATTCTCGATGGTGGCGAACTTCTTTCCCGCCGTGATGGGCCACGGCCAGGCGACCTTTCCCGAGCGCCTGCGCGGGCGTTCGCTGACCCTGATCAACTTTTCCGTCTTCGTCGGCGTCGGCATCACCCAGCTTGTAACCGGCCTGCTGATCGACGCCTTCCCCGCCGACGCCCAGGGCGCGCATCCCGAGATGGCTTATCGCGCCATGTTCGCCTATCTGGCGATCATGATTGCGGTCGGGATCGCGATCTATGCGGTATTCGCCAAATACGTGCGGCCGGCCTAATTTTTCGTCACCCCCGCCTTGAGCGGGGGTCCATGCTCGTTCCAGACGAAGCGGCCGCGCTTACGCGCGACTTGTTCTTTCAGTCGATGGGCCCCCGCTCAAGGCGGGGTGACAGGAAAAACTAGAACTGCTCGTCCGCCATCGCCATGGTGGTGCGGCCGGTGGCGAGCATGGCGGGCAGCAGTGCGGTTCCCTGGGGCAGCAGGGTTTCGGCGAAGAAGCGGGCGGCGATGATCTTGGCTTCGAGGAAGGACGGATCGCCGTCGCGCTCTGCCAGTTTGCGATTGGCGGCCAGCGCGCCGCGGGCCAGCAGGTAGTTGCCGACGACATAGCCGGTCAGGCGCAGATAGAGCGTGGCGCCCGACAGCACGCCGGCGACGTCGCTGCCGAAACTCTTCACCACCCAGTCGGTCGCCCTGGCCCAGGCGTCGGCGCCGTCCTTCACCGATTTGCGGATGGCGGCGAGATCGTCGCCCGGCGCGGACGCCAGCTCGGCATCGAATTCGCGCATGGCGTCGAGCATCGACTGCACGGCGGCGCCGCCATTGCGCGCCACCTTGCGCGACACCAGATCGCGCGCCTGGATGCCGTTGGTGCCTTCGTAGATCGGCAGGATGCGCGAATCGCGGAAATGCTGGGCGGCGCCCGTCTCCTCGATGAAGCCCATGCCGCCATGCACCTGGACGCCCAGCGACGACAGCTCGACGCCGAGATCGGTGCACCATCCCTTGACCACCGGGATCATCAGATCGACCAGTGCCTGGCTGTCGGCGCGCATGGCGGCATCGGGATGCTTGCCCGCCTGGTCGATGGCGGCCGCGGTCGTGTAGGCCATGGCGCGCATGGCTTCGATATGGGCCTTCATGGTCAGCAGCATGCGCCGCACGTCGGCGTGCCTGATGATGGCCGCGGCACCCTCTTGCGGCGCATGATCGGTGCGGCCCTGCACGCGGCCTTTCGCATAGGCCAGTGCCTGCTGGTAGGCGCGCTCGGCGATGCTCAAGCCCTGCACGCCCACGGCAAGGCGCGCGTTGTTCATCATGGTGAACATGTATTCCAGCCCGCGACCTTCCTGTCCGACCAGGTAGCCGACAGCGCCGCCATTGTCGCCGTAGGACATGACGGCGGTGGGCGAGGCGTGGATGCCGAGCTTGTGCTCGAGAGAGACGCAGCGCAGATCGTTGCGAGCGCCAAGGCTGCCGTCCTCGTTGACGAGGAATTTCGGCACGATGAAGAGCGAGATACCCTTGACGCCGGCCGGCGCGTCCGGCGTGCGCGCCAGCACCAGATGCACGATGTTCTCGGCGAAATCATGCTCGCCATAGGTGATGAAGATCTTCTGGCCGCTGATCTTGTAGTGCGCGCCGTCCTTCACGGCGCGGCTGCGAATGGCGGCGAGATCGGAGCCGGCCTGCGGCTCGGTCAGGTTCATCGTGCCGGTCCAGGCGCCGGAGATCATGTTGGGCAGGAAGGTCGATTTCTGTTCGGCGCTGCCATGGGCGTGGATGGCGTCGACCGCGCCCTGATTGAGCAGCAGCACCAGACCGAAGCCCATATTGGCCGACTGCCACATCTCGGTGACGGCGGTCGACAGCAGCCACGGCATGCCCTGTCCGCCGAACTCGGGATCGAACGGCAGGGCGGTCCAGCCGCCTTCGGTGAGTTGATGATAGGCGTCGGCGAAACCGTCCGGCGTGCGCACGACGCCGTTCTCCAGTTTGGCGCCCTGCTTGTCGCCGACCGTGTTGAGCGGCGCCAGCACGCCGCCGGCGAACCTGGCGGCCTCCTCGAGGGCGGCGTCGATCACGTCCTCGCTGGCGTCCTCGAAGCCGGGCAGCGCGCCGATGCGCGACAGGCCCGCGACCTCGCGCATGACGAAACGCATATCCTCGACCGGCGCCCTGTATTCGCTCATGTTCCGCTCCCGCTCCTGTTTGCCGGCCTTCCAAGCCCTGCTTT
>JBFWZG010000038.1:0-25169 GCA_050185515.1 Reyranellaceae bacterium | reverse complement strand
ATCTTTCCCGCGCCGTTGGGGCCAGCACGACGCGCTCGCCGCGCACCTCGATGGCACCTTCGGCAATAAGCTGCACCACAGCCGGGTACAGCCTGTGCTCGGCTTCGAGAATGCGGCTGGCGAGCGAAGTTTCGTCGTCGTCGGCCTGAACCGGGACGGCGGCCTGACCGATGATCGGGCCAGCATCCATCGCCGGTCGCACGAAATGCACCGTGCAGCCGCTGATGCGGACACCGGCTTCGATCGCCTGGCGCTGCGGATGGCGTCCCTTGAAGGCCGGCAGCAGGGATGGATGGATATTGACCATCCGGTCGCGCCATGCCTCGACGAAACTGTCGCCCAACAGCCGCATGAAGCCCGCCAGGCAGATCAGTTCGACGCCGGCCGCGCGCAGACGCTCATCGAGCGCGGCATCGAACGCCGCCCGGTCGGCGTGATCGCGATGGTCGACGACCTGGCAGGGCAGGCCCTGCTGCCGCGCCCAGATCAGCCCCCCGGCCGAATGAGTGCTGCTGACGACGAGGGCGATCTCGGCGCGTGCGTCAGACGCGGCGAAGGCGCGCGCCAGCGCCTGCAAGTTGCTGCCGCGCCCGGAAATCAGGATTCCGAGCTTCAGACGCGCCATGCCGTGTCCGCGCCCTCGACGATGCAGGCGGCGTCGCCGGCGCCGGCCTCGATGCAGCCGATCACGCTGGCGTTCTCGCCGCCGCGGCGCAGCGCGCCGATCACTCCGTCAACGTCCGCTTCGGCGCAGACCACGACCATGCCGATCCCGCAGTTGAAGGTGCGCGCCATGTCGGCGGCCGTGACGCCGCCGGCCCGAGCCAGCCAGCGGAATACCGGCGGCAGCGTCCAGCGTCGCGCATCGAGCCTGGCGATGCAGCCATCGGGCAGCACGCGCGGAATATTGTCGACCAGCCCGCCGCCGGTGATATGCGCCAGCCCCTTCACGCCGCCGGCCGTGATCGCGCCTAGACAGGAACGGACATAGATCCGGGTCGGCGTCAGGAGCGCAACACCGAGCGAGGTTTCAGGTTCGAACGGCGCCGGCGCAGCATAGGAGAGGCCGTTGACTTCGACCACCTTGCGGACCAGCGAGAAACCATTGGAATGCACGCCGCTCGAGGGCAGGCCGATCACCACGTCACCCGGTCCGATATCGGGCCGAGGCAGCAGGCCTTCGCGCTCCACAGCGCCAACGGCGAAGCCCGCCAGATCGTAGTCGCCCTCGGCGTACATCCCCGGCATTTCCGCCGTCTCGCCGCCGATCAAGGCGCAATCGGCCTGACGGCAGCCCTTGGCGATGCCGGCAACCACGGCGCGGCCGGCTGCGACGTCAAGCTTGCCGGTGGCGTAATAGTCGAGAAAGAACAGCGGCTGGGCGCCCTGGACGACAATGTCGTTGACGCACATGGCGACCAGATCGACGCCCACCGTGTCGTGATAGTTGGCCTCGATCGCCACTTTCAGCTTGGTCCCGACGCCATCCGTGCCGGACACCAGCAGGGGATCGACGAAGCCGGCCGCCTTGAGGTCGAACAGCGCGCCGAAGCCGCCAAGCCCGCCGACCACCCCGGGACGGTCGGTCAGCCGGGCCAGCGGCTTGATGGCGTCGACCAAGGCTTCGCCGGCATCGATATCGACGCCCGCATCTCGGTAGGTAAGGGAGTTTCTGACGGTCACCGGGGCCTCGGCTGCGAAGCGTGACTTGGGCTGGGTTCGGGGCGAAAATGACTTGATCGGGAACGGTTTGCAACGCCATAACCGCTCGAAACCACGGGGAAATCCATGGCCAGCCCGCATCCGCTTCCGACCCTGTCAATCGCCGCCAGGCTGGCCGTCGCCGTGTTCGGCGTCGCCGTGGCGCTGGCTGCCGTTGGGGGACGGAGCAATGCCGCGACGCTGGCCGACGTCTACACCGTTACGGGCGTGCCGGTCGATGCAACGGCGGAGAACGCGCGTGAGGCGCGCGAACGGGCGATCACGGCCGGGCAGTTGCGCGCCGCCCGCCTGCTGCTGGAGCGCCTCGCCCTGCGGGCCGACCATCCGCGCCTGCCGTCGATCGATGCCAAGGCGCTGCCGGATCTGGTGGCGGGCTTCCAAGTGGCCAACGAGCGCAATTCCGCCGTGCGCTATCTCGCCGATCTCTCGGTCAGCTTCAAGCCCGAGGCGGCGCGGCGGCTCATGCAGCAGGCCGCCATTCCGATCGCCGAAACGCCAAGCCAGCCGGTGCTTGTGCTGCCCGTATGGCGCGACGGCAGCACGGTGCAGCTGTTCGACGACCGCAACCCGTGGCGCGAGGCGTGGCTGAAAGTGGCGGCCGGCAAGGGGCTGGTGCCCCTGCTGACGCCGCTGGGCGATCTTGCCGACCTACAGGCGATCACTGCCGAGCAGGCCGTGGCCGGCAACAAGGAGGCGCTGGCGGCCATCGCCCAGCGTTACGGCACGCAATCGGTGCTGGTAGCGTTCGCGACCGCCGGCGCCGGCGACACGATCGAGCAGCTTATCGTGGTGCGCTACACGATCGGCCTCGAGCAGGGGCTGCGCATCCAGGTCAGCCCGAAACGGCCGCCGGAGGCCCTGCTGGCCACGGCGATCGCCATTTCCCAAGAAGTCGAGGAGAACTGGAAGGCGGCTGCGGCGATCGACAGCGGTCCGGGCGGGGCGCTGGACGCCGTGGCCCCGGTGGCGCAGCTCTCGGAATGGATCGCGCTGCGCAAGCAATTGGCGGCGGTGCCGGCGGTCAGGCGCATAGAGGTGCGCTCACTAGGCGTCGGCGCGGCCCGGATCACGCTGCACCATGCCGGTACGCCCCAGCAATTGCGGGCCGTTCTGGCCCAGTCGGGGATCGCGCTGACCGAGGAAGCCGGCGGCTGGACCCTGCGCGCCGCCGCCCCGCGCCAGCCCTGAGCGGAAATCCGGTGAACCCGCGCCCGCGCCGGACGTTGTACCCGGTCCCGCGCCAAGGATGGAAGGCACCATGCCCGCTCTGACCGAAAGCAAGCAGTTGCGGATCTGGCTGATCGTCGGCTTGATCTTCTTCGCGCTGCTGTGGCTGCTGCGCGATGTGCTGATGCCGTTTGTGGCGGGCCTGATCATCGCGTATTTCCTCGATCCGCTGGTCGACCGCCTGGAACGTCGGGGGCTGGGCCGCACCGTCGGGACCGCGATCGTTCTGATCGGCTTCCTGCTGGCGCTGTTCGCCTTCCTCCTGCTGCTGGCGCCGCTGATCTACGATCAGGCCGTCGGTTTCGCGGAGAATCTGCCGCGCTATCTGGCCGAACTGAACATGCGTCTGCTGCCGAAACTGGAGGCCCTCAAGCCGACGCTCGGCATTACCGGCACCGTGACCAACGAGGTGGCGGAGGCGGTGAGCGAGCGCGGCGCGGAGATATTCACCTGGCTCAGCGACGCCATGGGCTCGGTGCTGGCCGGCGGACTGGCCCTGTTCGACGTCATCGCCACGCTGGTGCTGACGCCGGTGGTTGCTTTCTACGTTCTGCGCGACTGGGATCACATGGTGGCCAAGATCGATTCGTGGCTGCCGCGGCGATATGCCGGCACGATCCGCCAGCTCGGCCACGAGGCCGATCGGTCGATCGCAGGCTACATGCGAGGCCAGGCGCTGGTCTGCCTGATCCTCGGCACTTTCTATGCCGGCTCCCTCGCGCTGGTCGGACTGGAGTTCGGTCTGGTGATCGGTTTGATCGCCGGACTTATCACCTTCATCCCGTATGTCGGCAGCCTGGTCGGCGGCATTCTCGCCATCGGCATGGCGCTGGCGCAGTTTCCGCCCGACTGGACCAGCGTCGCGATCGTGGCGGCGATCTTTGTCCTCGGCCAGGCGGTGGAGGGCAACTACCTGTCGCCGAAGCTGGTCGGCGACCGCGTCGGTCTGCATGCGGTGTGGATCATGTTCGCGCTGCTGGCCGGCGGCGCCCTGTTCGGCTTCACCGGCGTGCTGCTGGCCGTACCGGTGGCGGCGCTGATCGGCGTGCTTTGCCGGTTCTTCATGAAACACTATCTCGCCAGCCGGCTGTACGACGACGGCCACGTGCCGCCGTTCCAGGTGCCGCCGGTCGTGGTCGATCCGGAGCAGGCGCAATCGACAGAGGCGCTGGCCTCGAACGATCCGCCGCCGCCGGCGACGTCCGCCAGTCCATGACCCAGCGCGCGCGCCAGTTCGCTCTCGACCTGCCGCACCGGCCGCATTACAGCCGGGTGGATTTTCTCGTCGCCGAGGCCAATGAAGCCGCCCTGGCGGCGCTCGACCGCCACCCGGCGTCCGGCGGCGCGACGCTGGCGCTGGTCGGGCCGCCGGGCAGCGGCAAGACGCATCTGGCGCATGTCTGGGCGACCGCCACGGGCGCACGCTGGATCACGCCCGATCTGCTGACCGCGGCGCTGCCGGAGCTGGCGGCGCTGCGGCCGACAGCCGTCGTCGTCGATGCCGCCGATGCCTCGGTCGGAAATGCCGCCGGCGACGCCGCGCTTTTCCATCTTCTGAACCTGACCCGCCAGCAGGGCGGTTCGCTGCTGCTGACCGGCCGGGCCGCGCCGGCGCGCTGGAACGCCGTTCTCCCCGATCTGCGATCGCGACTGGCGGCGCTGCCGGTCGCCGCTGTCGGCGCGCCCGACGAGGCGCTGCTGGCCGCGGTGCTGGTCAAGCTGTTCGGCGATCGCCAGGTGGCGCTAGGCGGCGAGGTCATCGCGTATCTACTGCCGCGCATGGACCGCTCGCTGGCTTTCGCCCGCGAACTGGTGGCGGCGATCGACGCGGAAGCGCTGGCGGGCAAGCGGGCGATCACCGTGCCGCTGGCGGCCAAGGTGCTCGCCGCGCTACAACCAGATAACGACGAGAGCGAGGGAGCGTAGGCCATGGATCTGGGGATCGCGGGACGCAAGGCGATCGTGTGCGCCGCCAGCAAAGGACTGGGCAAGGGCTGCGCCATGGCGCTGGCGCGCGAAGGCGTGCACGTCACCATCACCGCGCGCACGGCGCAGACGCTGGAAGAGACGGCGGCGGAGATCCGCAAGGCCACTGGCGCGACGGTCACGGCCGTCGCCGGCGATATCACGACCGAGGCCGGTCGCGCGGCGGCGCTCAAGGCCTGTCCGGCGCCGGATATTCTGGTGAACAACGCCGGCGGGCCGCCCCCGGGCAATTTCCGCAACTGGTCGCGCGAGGACTGGATCAAGGCGGTCGACGCCAACATGCTGACGCCGATCGAACTGATCAAGGCGACAGTGGACGGCATGATGCAGCGCGGCTTCGGCCGCGTGGTCAACATCACCTCCAGCGCGGTCAAGGCGCCGATCGACATTCTTGGGCTCTCCAACGGCGCCCGTTCGGGGCTGACCGGCTTCATCGCCGGCGTGGCGCGCACGACCGCCCGCCATGGCGTCACCATCAACAACCTGTTGCCCGGACCGTTCGATACCGATCGGCTGCGCTCCAACATCGCCACCCGCGCGCGCAGCAACAACAGATCGGCGGAGGAGGAAGCGGAGATATCGGCCAAGGCCAATCCTGCCGGCCGTTTCGGCACTCCCGAGGAATTCGGCGCCATGTGCGCCTTTCTGTGCAGCGTCCACGCCGGCTTCATGACCGGGCAGAATGTCCTTCTGGACGGCGGCCAGTATCCGGGGACTTTCTGATGCGCCTTCCATTTCTCGCGATCATCGCCGTCGCTTTCGCCTCGGCTGCTTCGGCGCAGACCGGCGCCGACGTCTACGGAAAGTGGCAGACCGAATCGACCAACGCCCATGTCGAGCTCTATCGCTGCGCCGATCCGGCGCGCGGCGAGGTCTGCGGCAAGGTGGTGTGGCTGCGCAACGCCACGAATCCGGACCAGACGCCGGCCGCCAGCGTCGAGGAGGTCCGCGACGTGAAGAATCCGGACGAGAGCCTGCGCCAGCGGCGCATTCTCGGACTGGAGTTCCTTCACGGGTTCCGCAAGTCGGACGAGCCGGGCGTTTGGAACGGCGGCAAGATCTACAACGCCGAGGACGGCGAGACCTATTCGGCGCGCATCACGCGCGAAGCGGCCGACACGCTGGTGCTGCGCGGCTTCGTGCTGATGCCGATGCTCGGCAAGTCGCAAACCTGGACGCGGGTGAAGTGAAAGGATGATTGCGCATCAGTTGCGCACCGCCAGCGAGCGGGGCGTGACGAAGACCCGCAAGGTGGCGAGTTCGGGCGCGAGCTGCGACCAGTCCTCGACGTCGAAATCGAACACGGCGAGGCCGGCCGTGGGATACTTGGTCGCCAGCCGGTCGCGCTCGGTCTCCGGGGCCGAATCGGCGAGCTGCAGCGCCAGCGCCTGGGTCCCGGGATTGTGCCCAATGATCAGGCCGATGCGGTGGCGATCGTCGATGCGCCGCGCCTGCGCCATCAGCGTGCGTTCGCCGGCGAGGTAGAGTTCCGGCTCGATGACGATCGTCGGCCGGCTCTTCCAGAACAAGGCCGCCAGTTCGAGTGTCTCGCGGGTACGGGTGGCGGCCGAACACAGCACGATGTCCGGTGCCAGGGCCGCACCCGCCATGTAGCGGCCCATCAGCCCCGCGGTTTCGCGGCCGCGGCCGTTCAGGGGACGGTCGAAATCGCCAATTCCGGACGGCCAGGCCGACTTGGCGTGGCGCAGCAGGCAGAGTGTCTTCATCACAAAAGCGTCATGGTTGGGGCCGAATTGCCTTGTCGGTTCAGATACTTATCAGGACGTCATGACAGAGTCATGCAGGAAGTCTAAATTGGCTGGTGATAAGTCCGAATTTTGAGCCATCGAGACCGTCCGAATGTCCAATGTCGAACAGCTTCCCGCCGCCGCTGCGGTGAAGGCCGATGCCGCCAGCGCGCTGCCGGCGGCGACCAAGACCGCCGACAAGGTCGCGGCGCGCGCGGCCGCCAGCCCGCCGGTGGCGCTGATCGATCCCAAGTCGCCCAAGCGGTTCATCAACCGCGAACTTTCCTGGCTGGCGTTCAATACTCGGGTGCTGGAAGAGGCGACCAATCCGCGCCATCCGCTGCTCGAGCGCGTGCGCTTCCTGTCGATATCGGCCAACAATCTCGACGAGTTCTACATGGTGCGTGTCGCCGGGCTGCGCGACATGGTGCGTTCGGGCGTGCAGACCGTTTCCGACGACGGCCTGACGCCGCAGCAGCAGCTTCTTGCCATCCGCGACACCGTGACGGAACTGGTGGAACGGCAGCAGACGGTGTGGGCGCAGCTGCGCACCGAACTGCGCCGCGAAGGCATTGCCGTCGTCGAGCCCGAGGAACTCACCGCCGAAGAGAAGGCCTGGCTCGACCAGTATTTCATCGAGCAGGTGTTTCCGGTGCTGACGCCGCTGGCGATCGATCCGGCGCACCCGTTCCCCTTCCTGGCCAATCTCAGCACGTCCTGCCTGCTCGAGCTGCGGCGCGCCTCGGACGGGCGCAACATGATGGGGCTGCTGCCGCTGCCTTCGCAGCTGGAACGCTTCGTGCGCATTCCCTCGACCAGCCTGCGCTTCATCTCCATCAAGCGCCTGGTCGAGCTCTATTTCGACCGCCTGTTTCCGGGCTACAAGGTCATCGACAAGGGCTATTGCCGCCTGATTCGCGATTCCGAAGTGGAAATCAACGAAGAGGCCGAGGATCTGGTCTCGACCTTCGAGACGGCGCTCAAGGGCCGCCGGCGCGGCGATCTGATCTCGCTGACGCTGAACTCCGACATGCCGGCCTATCTTCGCGATTTCCTGTTCGAGCAGCTCGAGATCACCGAGGACGAGGTCGACGTCTTCTACCTCGACATGTCGCTCAATATCGAATCGGTCAACGCCGTGATCGTCGACGAGCGGCCGGACCTGAAGTTCCCGCCCTATACGGCGCGCTTTCCCGAGCGCATCCGCGATTTCGGCGGCGACTGCTTCGCGGCCATCCGGGCCAAGGACATCCTCGTGCATCACCCGTACGAAAGCTTCGACGTGGTGCTGCAGTTCATCCGCCAGGCGGCGCGCGATCCGGCCGTTATCGCGATCAAGCAGACGCTGTACCGCACCAGCAAGGATTCCCCGATCGTCAAGGCGCTGATCGAGGCCGCCGAATCGGGCAAGACGGTGACGGCGCTGGTCGAGCTCAAGGCCCGCTTCGACGAGGAAGCCAACATCCGCTGGTCGCGCGACCTCGAGCGCGCCGGCGTGCAAGTGGTGTACGGCTTCATCGACCTCAAGACCCACGCCAAGGTCTCGATGGTGGTGCGGCGCGAAGGCACGGGCGCGCGCACCTACGTGCATTTCGGCACTGGCAACTACCATCCGATCACCGCAAAGATCTACACCGACCTTTCGTTCTTCACGTCCGACGCGACGCTGTCGCGCGACGCCGCACGAGTCTTCAACTACATGACCGGCTACGCACGGCCGACTGAACTCGAGAAGATTGCCATTTCGCCGGTCAATCTGCGCCAGACGCTGATGCGGCACATCGCGGCGGAAGCGGCCCTGGCGGCCCAGGGCAAGCCGGCGGCAATCTGGGCCAAGATGAACTCGCTGGTCGATCCGGAGATCATCGACGCGCTCTACGCCGCGTCCAAGGCCGGGGTGCAGATCGATCTGGTAGTGCGCGGCATCTGCTGCCTGCGCCCGGGAGTGCCCGGCATGTCAGATAACATCCGGGTCAAGAGCATCGTCGGCCGCTTTCTCGAGCATGCCCGCATCGTCTGCTTCGGCAACGGCGAGAAGCTGCCCTCGCGCAAGGCGCGGGTGTTCATCTCCTCGGCCGACTGGATGCCGCGCAATCTCGACCGGCGGGTCGAGACCCTGGTGCCGATCGAGAACCCGACCGTGCACCAGCAGATCGTCGACCAGATCATGGTGAACAACCTGAAGGACGTGGCGCAGAGCTGGCAGCTCGGACCGGAAGGCGAATACGTGCGAATGCCGGCGGACGAGAACGCGCCCAACGCCCATGTTTATTTCATGACCAATCCCAGCCTTTCAGGCCGTGGCAGCGCGCTTCGGCTGGGCGACGGGCTGGCGAAAAACGGACGGGCGCGGTTCTAGACCGGTTCCGATCTGCCGCATTGCGCGCGGTCGGCCCAGAAGCTAAACCCTCGCCATGACCAGAGCACCAAACTCCGCCGCCACCAGCATTGGGGGCAGGGGACGGATCGGCATAATCGACATCGGGTCGAATTCGATACGTCTGGTCGTCTACGAGCATGCGCTGCGCGCACCCATGCCGGTCTTCAACGAGAAGGTGCTGTGCGGTCTTGGCCGCGACCTGGAGCGCACCGGCGCGTTGCCGTCCGACGGCGTGACAAGCGCGCTCGACAATCTGCAGCGTTTCGTCACTTTGGCGCGCAACATGAAGGTGGTGCGTCTCGATCTCGTCGCCACGGCGGCCGTACGCGATGCCAGCGATGGCGATGCCTTCGTGGCGGAGGTCACGCGCCGCACGGGAGAGCCGGTCCATATCATCAGCGGCAAGGAGGAAGCCGAGCTCTCCGGCATGGGCGTGATTTGCGGCATGCCGGACGCCGATGGCGTAATGGGCGATCTGGGAGGCGGCAGCCTCGAACTGATGGCGCTGGAGAAGGGGACGCTGGGCGCATCGGTGACGCTGCCGCTGGGCCCCTTGCGCCTGCAGGCGCTCAACGGCAAGCGCACCGCCAAGGAAGTGATCGATAGCGCGCTGGCGTCGGTGAAATGGCTGCAGGAGTATCGCGGCCGCACGTTCTTTCCGGTGGGCGGCGCCTGGCGCGCCTTCGCCCGCCTGCACATGGAGCAGGTCGGCTACCCGCTGCATGTCATCCACGAATACCGGATATCCGGCCGCGAGGCGCGCGAGATGGCGTCGATGCTGGCGCAGCAGAGTCCCAAATCGCTCGAGAAGATCGTCGGCGTCTCCAAGCGCCGGCTCGAGACCCTGCCGGTATCGCTGCAGGTGCTGGAACGATTGCTGGCCATACTGCAGCCCAAATCGCTGCGCTTTTCCGCCTTCGGCCTACGCGAAGGTTTCTATTACAACGCTCTTTCGGACGAAGAGCGGCGGCGCGATCCGCTGATCGCCTATGCCGAAGACGAGGGCATGCGATGGCGCCGGTTCGAACTGATGCCGGACGAGATCCACGACTGGACCTCGCCAGTGTTCCAGGGGGAGACCGCGCAGGAGGCGCGGCTGCGTCGCGCGGCATCGCTGCTGAGCGATATCGCCTGGGCCGATCACCCGGACTATCGCAGCGAACAGGCGCTGCTGCGTGTGCTGCGCATGCCGGTTCCGGGGATCGATCATCGCGAACGGGCGATGCTCGCCCTGGCGCTGATGTGGCGATACAAGAGCGGCATTCGCGGCACGGACGCGGCGATGGCGCTGAACCTGATTCAAGACGAATGGGCGGCGGTCGCCCAGAGAATAGGCACGTCGCTGCGGCTGGCCTACAATCTTTCCGGCGGCGCGCCGGGGCTGTTGCCGCGCACGCGGCTGAGCCGCAGCAAGAACGTCGTGACCTTGACCGTGCCGCCGGCGCTGCGCAACCAGCTCGGCGACGTTACCGAGCGCCGCCTGGCCTCGCTGGCCGAAGCCTTCGGCGCGCGACCGGCCATCGTTTTCGACGAACCGATGCCGGATTGACGCATCAGTCGGGCGAGCGCTGGTCCATGTCGATCAGGGCCAGCTTCTGATCCTTTATCACCAGGGCGAGCCTGCCGTGCTTCAGGCGCAGAGCATCGGCGCCGAATATGTCGCGACGCCAGCCCTGCAGTGCTGGTACGTCGGCGTTATCGTCGGCGGCAATGAGTTCGACTTCCTTTGCGGAAGCGATCAGCTTCGGCGCGACGCCCTCGTGGTCGCATTTCAGCTTGAGCAGTACCTTGAGCATGTCCGTTACGGCTGGCGGCGCCACGATACGCTGGCCGTTGGCCGGCTGCTCTGCATCGACGGTGTCCTTGCTTTCGAGGCCCTTGCGGACCGCTTCGAGAATCGCTGCGCCCTGCTTGCCCTCGACCATGCCGCGCGACAGCCCGCGGGTGCGGGCCAGCTGTTCGGCATCGGTCGGTGCGTGGGCGGCGATCTCCAGCACCGATTCGTCGCGCAGTACGCGATTGCGCGGAATGTCGAGGCGCTGGGCTTCGCGTTCTCGCCAATCGGCGATCTCGCGTAGGGCGCGCAACAGTTTCTGGCTGGGATTGCGCGGCTTGAGCCGTCGCCATGCCTCGCGCGGCTCCATCGCGTAGGTGGCAGGATCGGTCAGCAGGGCCATTTCCTCCGACAGCCATTCGATGCGGCCATTGCGCTGCAGCTTGGCCGACAGCTTCTCGTACACGACGCGCAGATGGGTGACGTCGGCAATGGCGTATTGCAGCTGCCGTTCGCTCAGGGGGCGACGGCTCCAGTCGGTGAAGCGGCTTGATTTGTCGATGTGCGCCTTGGCCAGCTTGGCTGCCAGCGTGTCGTAGGCGGCCTGGTCGCCGAAGCCGCAGACCATGGCGGCGACCTGCGTGTCGAAGATCGGCGCCGGCATGTCGCCCATCTGGCGATAGAAGATTTCCAGATCCTGTCGAGCCGCATGGAAGACCTTCAGCACGTTGCTGTCGCGCATCAGATCGTAGACCGGCGCCAGATCCAGCCCTTCGGCCTGGGCGTCGACTGCCGCGGCGTCGTCCGGCCCGCCGAGCTGGATCAGGCACAGGATCGGCCAGTAGGTCCGCTCGCGCATGAATTCGGTGTCGACGGTGACGAAGCGGGCGCTGGCCAGACTGGCGCAGAAGTCGCGCAGTTCGGCGGTTTCCGTGATCAGGCGCATGAGGGACGGGGTGTCTCCAGAGGGGGGCGGGACGGCAATCAGGCAGCCTTCATACACGCCGCGCCGGGCTGGCGCAAAGCAGCCGGCGCCGGGCCTCCGCCATGCGCCGTCGCGGCTTGACAAAGGCCGGCAAAACGTGCCTTTTGCCGCGGTTTTCCAGAGGGTTGCGGGTTTTCGCCGCCCCACGAGGTCCATCGCAAATGCACGCCTATCGCACCCATACCTGCGGCCAGTTGCGGGCCGATCACGTCGGCCAGACGGTCCGGCTTTCCGGCTGGATCCAGCGCAAGCGCGACCACGGCAATCTTCTGTTCCTCGACCTCCGTGACCACTATGGCGTCACGCAGTGCGTGGCCGATTCGTCGAACGCCAATTTCTCCGCCGTCGAAGGCGCCCGTCCCGAGAGCGTCGTCACCATTACGGGTGAGGTGGTGCGCCGCTCGCCCGAGACCGTAAACGCCAAGCTCGGCACCGGCGAGGTCGAGGTGCGGGTCGGGCAATTCGTCGTCCAGTCGAGCGCCGATATCCTGCCGATCCAGGTCCATGGCGACGTCGAGAATCCGGAGGAACTGCGCCTGCGCCATCGCTTCCTCGATCTGCGGCGCGAGGAGATACATCGGAATATCGTCCTGCGCAGCCAGGTAATCGCCTCCTTGCGCCGGCGCATGATCGACCAGGGCTTCATGGAATTCCAGACGCCGATCCTGACGGCGTCCTCGCCTGAAGGCGCGCGCGACTTCCTGGTGCCCAGTCGTTTGCATCCCGGCAAGTTCTACGCCCTGCCGCAGGCGCCGCAGCAGTTCAAGCAGCTGCTGATGGTGGCGGGCTTCGACCGCTATTTCCAGATCGCCCCCTGCTTCCGCGACGAGGACAGCCGGGCCGATCGTTCGCCGGGCGAGTTCTACCAGCTCGACTTCGAGATGAGCTTCGTGACGCAGGACGACGTGTTCGCCGCCATCGAACCGGTGCTGCATGGCGTGTTCGAGGAATTCGCCGCCTTCAACCGCGAGAAGCCACGCAAGGTCACGGCCTATCCGTTCCCGCGCATTCCCTTCGACGTGTCGATGCTGAAATACGGCTCCGACAAGCCCGATCTGCGCAATCCGATCGAGATCGCCGACGTCACCGAGGCGTTCCGCGATTCGGGCTTCGGTATCTTTGCCCGCGCCGTGGCGCAGGGCGCGGTGGTGCGCGCCATTCCGGCGCCGGGGGCCGCGGGCCGCCCGCGCAGCTTCTTCGACAAGCTGAACGAATGGGCGCGCGAGCAGGGCATGGCCGGGCTGGGCTATATCCAGTTCGAAGGCGGGGAAGGCAAGGGCCCGATCGCCAAGAACCTCGAGGTCGGCCGTCACGACCTGATCCGCAAGGCGACCAACGCCCAGGACGGCGATGCGGTGTTCTTCGTCGCCGACAAGCCGGCGGGTGCGGCCAAGTTCGCCGGCATCGTGCGCACGCGGTTGGGCGATGAGCTCGAGCTGGTCGCCAAGGACGAGTTCCGCTTCTGCTGGATTACCGACTTTCCGATGTACGAGCTGGACGAGAAGACCGGCAAGATCGAGTTCAGCCACAATCCGTTCTCGATGCCGCAGGGCGAGCTTGAGGCTCTCAACAATCAGGATCCGCTTACCATCAAGGCATTCCAGTATGACATCGTCTGCAACGGCGTCGAACTGTCATCGGGCGCGATCCGGAACCACAAGCCGGAGATCATGTATCGCGCCTTCGAGATCGCCGGCTACAGTCGCGAAGACGTCGAGAACCGCTTCGGCGGCATGCTGAACGCCTTCAAGTTCGGCGCGCCGCCGCATGGAGGATCGGCGCCAGGCGTCGACCGGATCGTCATGCTGCTTGCCGACGAACCGAACATTCGCGAGGTCATCGCCTTCCCGATGAACCAGCAGGCCATGGATCTTCTTATGCAGGCGCCTGCCGAAGTACCGCCGGAGCGGCTGCGCGAACTCTATCTCCGGCTGGCGCTGCCGCCCAAGAAGGCCGAATAGTCGAATCGGATCAAGGGGTTGCACGGTGCGCCGGTGAGCTTGGCAGCGCAAATCGCCACCGACTAGAGAATCAGCAATTTCAATTGGTTAAAATTCGATTATAATGTGCTGCATAAGGCTCCGTCAGGTATGGGGGCACCATGCTGCGCAAGTTTCTTCCCGCGATCATCGTATTGCCTCTGGCCGGCTGCGGGCTGCCGCCGGCTCTCATGATCGCGAGCTACGCCGCCGATGGTGTCCTGCTGTTCGCATCCGGCAAGACCTCGACCGACCATCTCCTGTCGATGGTCGAAAAGCGCGACTGCGCGGTCTGGCGTGTCGTTAAGAGCAAAAACATCTGCCAGGAATTCACCGACGGCCGCGATCCTTACGACGATTGGCGCGATCCGGGCGAGGTACAGATTGTTCATGCTGACGATTCCGGCATGGTCGTCGATCTGGAACAGCAGGCCGCAATGCGCCGGCAGGCCCAGCAGGACGCGCTGGTGGCGCGCCAGCAGAAGGCGGAGCGCATATTGCTGGCGCAGGCCGGCGCCGGCGAACCGGTGATCAGCGCACGCGACGTCGTCGGCCCGTCGACACGCTCGCCATCGCCCGTTTCCAGCGCGCCGCTGCCGCCCGTCGCCACCGCCCCCGCCGCTCCGCCGCCTGCCGCCGCGATGCCGCAGGCCGCTTCCCCCACCATTGCAGCGCCCGTCATAGCAGCGCCCACCGTCGCGGCGCCCACCGTCGCGGCACCCACTGTCGCGGCGCCTGTCGAATCGGCGCCGGCGAAGCCTGCTACTGCCAAGAGGAGCAAAGGCGGCACGTTCGTCGTGCTGGGCAGCTACAAGGAGCCTGAGAACGCCCGGCGCGTGCAGCGCCAGCATCAGGCGCTGGATCCGAGCCTGCGCCACGTCACCGTACGGGGTGAAAAGTTCACCCGTGTCGTCGTCGGCCCCTATAGTCGCGACGAAGCCGCCGCAATCCGGCGGCAGCTCAAGACGAATGACGGCGTCGACGCCTTTATCGCGCAGAGCTGCGACGATAAGGCATCGCCTTCCTGCATCGCCGGCTCCGACGGCTAGAACCTCCCGATCCCGTCAGGGTCTGACGCGGTGCGGCGGTTCCGCGCCGTCGATCAGCATGGCCTTGAGATTTACGATCGCGCGAAAGCCCATCGCGTTGCGCGTTTCGATGGTCGCCGATCCCATGTGCGGCAGGATGAAGGCGTTCTCCAGGGCCAGATAGCGCGGATCGACCTTCGGTTCGCCTTCGAATACGTCAAGGCCGGCGTAAGCGAGCTTGCCGCTGCCGAGCGCTGCGATCAGCGCGTCGTCGTCAACGATGCCGCCGCGGGCGGTGTTCACCAGAACGGCGCCGTCCGGAAGCATGCCGATCCGCCTGCCATCCATGAGCTTCGCCGTCTGGGGCGTCAGCGGACAATGCAGCGACAGGAATTGCGCCTGCGGCAGCAGCGCCTCGACGTCGGGGTACCAGGTTGCGCCGGCTTCCAGGGCGGCGGGCAGCCGTTTGCGATTGTAGTAGTGGATTTCCATGCCACAGGCGCGCGCCCGCTGCGCCAGCGCCTGGCCGATGCGGCCCATCCCGACGATGCCGAGACGCTTGCCGTTCAGCCCGATACCCATCAGCTGCGTCGGGGTCCAGCCGGTCCACCGGTTCTGCCGCAGCATGCTGGCGCCTTCATGCGCCCGCCGCGCGGCGGCGAGCAGCAGCAGCAGGGCAATCTCGGCCGTCGCATCGGTCAGCACATCGGGCGTGTTGGTCACGACAATGCCGCGCGAATCGGCGGCGGCGATATCGATATGTTCGTAACCAACGGAAAAGGTTGCGATAATTCTGACGGAAGAGGGCAGGCGGCCGATCAGATCGGCGTCCACCCTGCCGGTGGCCGCCACCATAAGCCCGTCGGCCCCCTGCGCCAGCGTCACCAGCTCGTCGGGGCTGAGCTGGCGGTCGTCCGGGTTCAACTTCGCGTCGAAAAGTTCGGCGAGGCGTCGTTCGACGTCAGCCGGGAAATGACGCGTGGCGATGACACGGGGACGTTTGTTCATTGCGAACCTCTTGCGCTGGACGGTTGCCGGTGCGTTCTCTAGGTTAGCGCCCTTGGCGCGGCATTTCGCTTCGCCACTGCGGCAGGTTGCGATCGCGTCTCATGGATTTTCCGAGTTTTCTCAAGGGTGTTCCCGGTTTCCTGTTCGTCGCTGCCCTAGGTTTCGGCGCCTCGTCGGCGGAACTGGCGCCGCACCGCGCGATCTACGACATGCGGCTCGCGGTCGCCAAGCCAGGCAGCACGGTACTCGACGTGCGCGGTGCAATGGTAATCGAAATGGGAGAATCCTGCGACGGCTGGGAGACCATCCAGCGCATGCGGCTGACCTTTTCCCGCGCCGATACCGAGCAGGTCGAGAGCGACTACAGCTTCGCCAGCTTCGAATCCAAGGACGGTCTGAACTACCGTTTCACGGTGCGCAACATCGAGGACGGCTCCCCGGACGAACAGCTGCGCGGCACCGCGACGTTCGAAAACGGGCGCGGCAATGGCAGGGCGGTCTTCAACGAACCCGAGCGCCAGGAATTCGCATTGCCGCGCGGTACCATGTTTCCGACGGCCCACACGGCAGCGCTGATCGACAAGGCGCAGGCTGGCGAGTTCGCCTTCCTGGTTCCGGTGTTCGACGGCGCCCGGGTCGAGGGCGCCTACGACGTCAACGCGTTGATAACCTCGATCGGCAAGCAGCCGGCCCCGGCGCCGAAGCATGAACTGATAGACGGGCAGAAGGCGTGGTCGGTGCATCTCGCGTTCTTTCCGCCCAGCCGCGCGCAGGAAGCGCCCGAGTTCGAGCTGGCGGCCGAGCTGCTGGCCAATGGCGTCGCCCGCAGCATGCTGCTCGACTACGGCGATTTCACCGTCCGCGCCAGCCTGGCCTCGATCCAGCAATTGCCGCGGCCCAAGTGCAAGTGACCTTCTAGCCCAGTCCTTCGCCGTCCTCCCACAGCCACGCCGCACCGCGCACTCCGCTGGCGTCGCCATGCACGGGCGGCAGCAACCTGGTCGCAATCCGGTCCGAAAAGATATAGGGCGCCCAGATCTGCGGCACTCGTTCGTAGAGCTGGGGCACCTTCGACATGCCGCCGCCCAGCACGATGACGTCCGGATCGAACACGTTGATGATGGCGCCGAGACTGCGCGCCAGCCGGTCGACATAGCGATCGAGCGAGGCGGCGCAGGCGGCATCGCCGGCATCGCCGCGGCGGACGATCTCTTCGGGCGACAGTTCGACGCCGGTGACGCGAAAATGGTCCTGGCCGAAACCGGTCCCGGAAATGAAGGTTTCGATGCAGCCCGAGCGTCCGCAGTAGCAGGCCGGTCCGGGGCGCTCGTCGTCGCGCGGGGCGGGCAGCGGGTTATGGCCCCATTCGCCGGCGATGGCGTTGGCGCCGGTGAGCACGCGCCGCTCTACCACCAGTCCGCTGCCGCAACCGGTGCCCAGAATGGCGCCGAACACCAGCCTGGCGCCGGCCCCAGCCCCGTCGACCGCTTCCGATATGGCGAAGCAGTTGGCGTCGTTGGCGACTCTGACCGGCCGGTCGAGAGCGGCCGCCAGATCGCGATCGAGCGGATGGCCGATCAGGCGGGTGTTGTTGGCGTTCTTGATCAGGCCTGTGGCGGGCGAAATCGCGCCCGGTGTGCCGACTCCGACGCTGCCGCGCGTTCCGGTCTGGCGTTCGATCCAGCCTACCAGCTCGACGATGGTGCCTATGGTCGCGTCGTAGGAATCGTGTGGCGTCGCCACGCGCCGACGCACCAGTTCGATTCCGTCGGGGCCGAAGGCGATGCCTTCGATCTTCGTGCCGCCAAGGTCGATGCCGATGCGCATTATTCCGGTCGTTCCCCTGCCGTTCAACGGTGGTCCTAGGCCCGCGTTCCGCGCCGGCCGCTCTCTGTTTACAGGAAGACGTTCCTGATATCGATGCTCGCCTCCACGCCGAGCCGGTCGCGATTGGCGGCCAGCCAGCGATCGGCGGCGGCACGGCCGATCCCGCGCAGATGCTCGAGAAAGGGTCGGCCAAGATTGAACTTGCTGGCGACGCCGAGGTCCTGCATCTCCGCCGGGTCGCTGATCAGGTGGACCAGCATCTTCTTGAGGCGGCCGCCGCCGCTTTCGGTCAACTCCCCGTTCTCGATCAGCCGCTGCACGGCGGCGATCGCCCGCATTTCGCCGATCAGCGCCGAGTTGAAAGTGATCTCGTTGAGGCGATTCATGATCTCGGCCGAACTGCGCGGCGTCTTCTCTCGCACCAGCGGGTTGATCTGCACGATGGCCACGTCGCGGCTCTGGCAGCCGTAGATCAATGGCCAGATCGACGGATTGCCCATGTAGCCGCCGTCCCAGTAGGGCTCGCCGTCGATGACGACGGCCTGGAACACGGTGGGCAGGCAGGCCGAGGCGAGGATGGCGTCGAGCGTGATTTCCGGGCCCTGGAACACCCGGCCCTTGCCGGTGCGGACGTTGGTGGCGGAGATGAAGAGCTTGAGCGGATGGCAGGCGCGCACCCGCTTCAGGTCGATGCGATCCGCCAGCAGATTGCGCAGGCCGTTGAGATTGGCCGGATTGCCGTCATAGGGCGACACCAGCCGCGTGAACATGTCGAAGAAGATCGCCGCCGGAGAACGGTCGAGATTCCAGTTGCCGGTCAGCCAGTCGACGAAAGTCCGTTGCGCTGGAGAAAACGCCGCTAAGTTGGACAGATCGTACCAGAAATCGTCCAGCGCCTTGCGCGCGCCGGGGGCGCCGCCGTCGGCAAAGCCCTGCGCCAGGACGACGGCGTTGACGGCCCCGGCGGAGGTCCCCGACAGCCCTTCGATGGCGATGCCGTCGTCCTCCAGCAGCCGGTCGAGCACGCCCCAGGTGAACGCGCCGTGGGCGCCGCCGCCCTGCAGTGCAAGATTGATGGTTCTGACTTCCGGCATGGCTACTCCCGAGCGCGAACGAAAACGGGGCGGCCCTTCGGGCCGCCCCGTGAGTGTATCGCTATTCGCCCGGATCAGCTCAGCTGCACCCAGGTGGTCTTGACCTGCGTGAACTTCTCCAGCGCATGCAGCGACTTGTCGCGGCCGATGCCGGACTGCTTGTAGCCGCCGAACGGCGTGGTGATGTCGCCGCCGTCGTAGGTGTTGACCCACACGGAACCGGCGCGCAGACCCTTGGCGAACTTGAACGCCTTGTTGATGTCCGACGTCCAGATGCCGGAGGCGAGGCCGTAGATCGTGTCGTTGGCCGTCTTCAGGGCCTCGTCGGCGTCCTTGAAGCTGATGACCGACAGCACCGGGCCGAAGATCTCTTCCCGGGCGATCTTCATGTTGTTCGTCACCTTGTCGAACACTGTCGGCGGCACGAAGCATCCGGCGTTGTCGATGTAGGTGCGATCGCCGCCCATCTTGAGCTCGGCGCCTTCCTTCTTGCCGGCCTCGATGTAGCCCATGACGCGCTTGGTCTGGTTCTCGTCGACGATGGCACCCATCTGGGTCTTGGGGTCGAGCGGATCGCCCGGCTGCATCTTCTGGCCGATCGCCATCATTTTCTCGAGGAACTCGTCCTTGATCTTGTCCTCGACGATGAGGCGAGAGCCGGCGGTGCAGACTTCACCCTGGTTGAACCAGATGCCGAAGGCCGACGTGCGGGCGGCTACGTCGAGGTTGGGCGCATCGGCGAACACGATGTTCGGTGACTTGCCGCCGCATTCGAGCCATATCTGCTTCATGTTGGATTCGCCGGAGTACTTCAGGAAGTACTTGCCGACTTCGGTCGAGCCCGTGAAGGCCAGGCAGTCGACGTCCATATGGCGGCCCAGCGCCTGGCCCGCGGTTTCGCCGAAGCCCGGAACGACATTGAAGACGCCCTCGGGAATGCCGGCTTCGACGGCCAGCTCCGCGACGCGCAGCGCGGTCAGCGGCGACTGTTCGGCCGGTTTCAGCACCACCGAATTTCCCGAGGCCAGCGCCGGCGCGACTTTCCAGGCGGCCATCAGGAGCGGGAAGTTCCACGGCACGACGGCGGCGACGACGCCGATCGGCTCGCGGGTGATCAGCGCCAGCACGCGCGGATCGGTCGGCGCGATTTCGTCGTAGACCTTATCGATGGCTTCGGCGAACCACGAGATGGCATTGGCCGAGCCGGGAATGTCGACTCGAGTCGAGTACTGGATGGGCTTGCCCATATCGAGCGTCTCGAGCAGCGCCAGCTCTTCGGCGTGCTTGAGGATCAGCCCGGCCCATTTCTGCATCACCGACTTGCGCTTGGCGGGGGCCATGTTGGCCCATTTGCCAGCTTCGAACGCCGCGCGCGCGGCCTTGACGGCAACGTCGACGTCGTCCTTGTCGCACTCGGCGACCTTGGTCAGCACCTTGCCGGTCGCCGGATTGATGCAGTCGAAGGTCTTGCCGGAAAGGGCGGCGACGTACTTGCCATTGATGAAGGCCTGGTTGCGGTAGCTCAGGCCGTCGGCTTTGGCTTTCCAGTCGTCGCGGGACAGTTGCGCGCTCATGCTTTCCTCCTGATTGCTCGATTTCGCCGGAACGGGAATTCAGGGCCGGACGATAGAACCTTGCGCCAAGCCGTACAAGGCGGCAGACGGACGCCGATCGAGCGGGCAAAATGGCGCCGCTTTTGGGGGGTGCAATGCGGATTTTGCTGATCGCTCTGGCCGTTTCGCTCGCCGCCGCAAGCGCCCAGGCCGCGCCTTGCACGGCTGAATCGCCGGACTCCGCATTGACGGGCAAGAATGAATGCCTGGTCCTGCGCAGCTTCACGGGTGCGCAGGTGGCGGGTGCGCCGCAAGCGCTTGTGGTCGTTCTGCATGGCGATGTGTCGGGCGGCGGCCCGGCCAATTATCACTTCGCCTGGGCGCAGCAGCTGGTCGACGTACCGGAACTGGCGAGAGCCGTGGCGATCGCAGTCGTCCGGCCGGGCTATGAAGACGGCGCCGGGGCCCGGTCCGGCGGCAGCCACAACAACCGATCCGACCATTATACGGCCAGCAATATCGACGAGGTTGCCGGCGTCGTCGCCAAACTGAAGCAGCTACACCAGCCGCAGCGCGTCGTCCTGCTTGGGCATTCCGGTGGCGCGGCAATGGCGGCCGTGAAAGCCGGCCGCCATCCAGGTCTCGTCGATGGCGTGGTCCTGGTGGCCTGCCCATGCCATCTCGCCGACTGGCGCCTTTCGCGCAATCGTTCGCTATGGACGCTCAGCGAATCGCCGCACAGCTGGATCGACAGGATCCCGCTGTCGACCCGGATCATCGCCCTGACGGGCACGGGCGACGACAACACCGGCCCTCGCCTGGCTCAAGACTACGTCAAGCGCGCACGCGAGAGGGGGCTCAATGCGCGTTTCGAGGCGATCGACGGCGCCAGCCACAACGCCGCTTTCCGCAGCCCGCAAGTGACGGCCGCGGTCGTGGAACTGGCAACGCGATAGAACGCTTTCGTCGTCTACTATCGGCGCGCCTGCCGGGCGGCCGCGACCAATGGCTTCAGGGCCTCCGCCACGATCTCCGAGCGGCGTTGCGATGCCTGCGAGGACAGGTGCAACGGCGAATCGCAGAACTTGTCTCGCTCGCTGTGGAGCAGTGTGCCGGCGTCGGAACCGATCACGGGCACCGATGACGCCACCGCCTGGACAAACCGGATGCGGAATTCTGCCCAGCGCTTACGGTCCGTCTCGCGGATGTAGAGCCAGGGCAGGGCGACGGTGAGTCGGATGCCCTGCTCGCGCAGCCGCCCGGCCTCGCGCCGCAACGCAGCGGCCAGTTCGGTATTGACGGCGTCGCTCCCATAATGCCTCGGCAGCACGACCGGCGCTGTCCGGCAGGCGACGAACGTGCCGCGATCGTCGGTGTCGGCGATCCAGGAGCGTCCGGGCTCGGAGCCGAAACTTTCCGCCGCCGCCAGCACCAGCGGACCGGTTTCCGGCAGCGCCCGCCAGGGCAGCGGCGGCTCGGAGAATCGCCGCCGGTAATCGGGAAACCCAATCTCGGCGAGATAGGCGTCGAACTCACGCGCCCTCCTGGACGGTGGACGGGTTGGTTCCCAGGCGCCGCCTGACGAGAACACGACGACGTCGCCGTGCTGCACCTGCTCTTCGAGCATGTCGAGCGCGATCTCGTGATGATGGGCGCCGAACGGCAGGGCCAGATTGAGTACGGGTACGCCCAGCCTTTTCTCGATCGCCGCCGCGTCGAGACCGTAATAGGCGTTGGATCCGCCGGCGATCAGCACACGCGGCCCGTCAATGTCGTCGGCCAGATCCGCCTTGTGGGCGGCAAGCTCCGCCAGCAGCCGGTAGCCTTCTGCGTCGTGGCCGTGATCCAGACGGTAGAAGGCATGGCCCGCCGCCGCCCATAGCAACAGCAGGACGGAGAGCAGAACTAGTCCGCGTCTAGTTCCGCGCATAGACGAAACCGACATCGGTGGCGCTGGCAATCAGCAATGTCAGGACTGCCAGCGCGATCGTGACGCCGGGCCGGGTGAGTAGATGGTAGGGCCGTTCGGGATGGCGTCGCTCGTTTAGCCACTCGACGAAAATGACGCCGGTTGCGACGGCGACGCCGATTGCCCCGGCCTTGGTCAGCTCCATGCTGCGGACGTGATCGACGAGTTCCTTGACGGCCATCGGCGCTAGGTCGGCGCGCCACGCCTCGATCGAGCCGAGGTTGCCGAGCTTCGTCAGCAGACGCGCGGTGTCGTCGTCCATGAACAGCAATCGGCCGACCAGCAGCAGGAACACGAACCCGAGGATGGCCAGCGCCCGCGGTGCGCGCAGATGGCGCAGCAGCTTGACGTAAAGCAGATAGGCCGCGGCGTGAAACAGGCCCCAGAGCAGGAAATTGAACGACGCGCCGTGCCACGCGGCCGAAATCGTGAAAACGGCGACGGGCGCGGCGAAGGACAGCAGCAGCGGATAGGGAATCCCCCGGTGCAGCGGCTTGTAGAGATATTCGCGGAACCAGCGGCCGAGACTGATATGCCAGCGGTGCCACAGTTCCTGCGGGTTATGGGCGAAGAGCGGCTGGGCGAAATTGAGCATCACCGGCAGACCGACGCACCAGGCAGCGCCATAGGCCATCAGGCTGTAGCCGGCCCAGTCGAAGTACACCCGTACCTCGAACAGCGCCGTCATCAGGAAGACGCCAAGCGGCCGGACGTAGTCAATGTCGACCAGCCGGCTGACCGAATCGGCGACGGCGAATTTCATGAAGGCGCCGAGAACGATCCATGGCAGCCCGGTCGCCAGATTGGCGTCGACGTAGCGCAGACGGAACTCGCGCACCCGGTCGAGGAAAGTCGCCTGCTCGATCGGACCGGAAAGGAATTTGGGGAAATAGAGAATGTAGAAGACGTAGTCGAGCGCCGCGGGCATCGCTATCCGCCGGCGCAGCACGTCGACGCCGACGCCGATGATCTGCAGCGTGTAGAAACCGATGCCGATGGTGATGACCCATTGGTTGCGCAACGATTCGCTTTCGGGATTGCCCGTCAGATTGCCGACGATTCCGAGCACGTTGAGCGCCAGCAACGCGCCGAACAGCGCGCTGGCGAAGCAGATTGCCGTCGCGATGCGCGACGGCGGGGACTTCACCAGTCGGTCCGCCAGCGCAATGGCGGCATAGGTGAAGGCGGCAATGCCGAGCAGGAACGGAACCACACCGAAATCGCCCACCAGCCACCAGATGGCGCCCAGCGACAGGCCGGCTACCATCAACTTGTCGATCGCGCCGCGAGCGAGGATGCCGGCGCCTGGCCGGGCGGGTCTCGCGTCAGGCGACGCGGCAGGGACGAAGGCGGTTGGTTCTCCGGTATGCGACACCAGCTATCCGATCACGACCATGATTTGGACGGGCGCTGCGGCAGGCGTGTCGCGAACCGGGCCCTGATGGCGATGTTAGCGCCGGGCATCGGCGGTCGATGTGATCGGACTGTGATCTAACGGCGACGGCCGGCAAACGGGCAACAAAAAAGCCGCCCGAAGGCGGCCTTTTCGGCGGAGAGAGACCCGCTTTACTTGATCTTGGATTCCTTGAAGACGACGTGCTTGCGCGCCACCGGGTCGTACTTCTTCAGTTCCATCTTTTCGGTCTTGGTGCGCGGGTTCTTCTTGGTCACGTAGAAGTACCCGGTGTCGGCGGAGGACACCATCTTGATCAGCACCGTGGTCGGCTTGGCCATGGCGAAAGTCCCTGCAAATGCCGGCGCAGAACCGGCGAATTCCCTGATGAGGCGCGCACCATAGCGGCAAACGCCCGGAAGTCAAGGAGCCCCATTAAGCCATTGGCATAAAATGGGTTTTCCTGTTCAAGCGGCGATTCGATCGGGATTGCGGGCGCGCAACAGCGGCAGAACCATGCGACCGAAACGCTCCGCTTCCGCATCGTGCAGATAGCCCGACAGGCAGAAGGAATGGCAGCCGACATCGATGAACTTCTGCAAGGTGGCGGCGCATTGCTCGGGATTGCCGACGATAGCCACGCCGGCCCCGGCCCGCACCTTGGTGATGCCGGTCCACAGATGCGGCATGATCAGGTTGTCCTCGGTCTTCGCCAGTTCCTGCATGCGGCGGTTGGCGGCTGAGGTGCCGTACTGCGTTGCCGTTCTTTCCAGCAGCTCCTTGGTGGCGCTGGCGATCAGCGTATCGGCCGCCTGCCAGGCTTCCTTTTCGTTCTCGCGGCAGATGATCTGCAGACGCATGCCGAAGCCGATCTGCTTCTCGCGACCGTATTTGGCGGCGATCGCGCGGATCTGCCCCATCTGTGTGCGGATGTTGTCGGGATGGTCGCCCCAGAACAAATGCACGTCCGAATGCTTGGCCGACATCTCCCACGCCTCGCGCGAGCCGCCGCCGAGATAGAACTTCGGATAGGGTTTCTGGAAGGTCTTGGGAGTAATGCTGGCGTTCTTCAGCTGGTAGAACTTGCCGTCGAAGTCGATCGGACCCCTGGCGGTCCACAGCGCCTTGATGATGCTGACCTCCTCTTCCATCAGCAGGTAGCGGTCTTCCTTGGAATAGCGCAGGCCCTCGCCGGCCGACTGCTCGTCGCTCAGGCCGGCGATCAGGTTGATGCAGATGCGTCCGCCGCTGAGCTGGTCGAAGGTGGCGATCATCTTGGCCAGCAGCACAGGGTTAATGTAACCCGGGCGGGCGGCGATCAGCGGTTTGATCGACTTGCTGCGCGCGGCCATCATCGCGCCGGTGATCCAGGCCTCCCAGCAATGCTGGTTGACCGGAATGAGCAGGTATTCGAAACCCGCGTCTTCGGCCGCCTGGGTGACGCGCTCGAACATCTCGGCGGAAGAGGGAACGCTGGCCGACGGATCGCCATAGGC
>JBFWZG010000037.1:0-25351 GCA_050185515.1 Reyranellaceae bacterium | reverse complement strand
GCATCGCCTTCAACTGCCTGTGGCCGCGCACCACCATCGCCACCTCGGCGATCAAGAATCTGCTGGGCGGCGACGAAATGATGAAGCACAGCCGGACGCCCGAGATCATGGCCGACGCCGCGCATGCCATCTTCCTGCGCCCCGCGCGCCAATGCACCGGCAATTTCTTCCTCGACGACGATGTGCTGGGCGAGGAAGGCATAACGAACTTCGACAAGTACGCGGTCGCGCCGGGCAATCCCCTTGCCCCGGACTTCTTCGTCCCGGGCCAGGCCTATCCCGGCTCGGCCTGAGCAGCAGCAGAAAGGACCACATCATGGCCCATTTCATTCTGATCCATGGCGCCAGCCATGGCGGATGGTGCTGGGAGAAGGTCGTGCCGCTGCTCACGCGCCACGGCCACACGGTCGTCACGCCGGACATGCCGGGCGGCGGCAACGACCAGACGCCGACGCACCAGATCGACCTGCCGCTCTACGCCCAGCGCGTCATCGACCTGATCGACGCGGCGCCGTCCAAACCCGTCCTGGTCGGCCACAGCATGGGCGGCATCAGCATCACCGAGGCGGCAGAAGCGCGGCCCGACGCCATCGCCTGCCTGGTCTTTCTCTGCGCCCTGATGCCGGTCAACGGCCAGTACGCCCGCGAAATCACCGCGCGCGAGCCAGGCTCGCTGGTGGCGCGCTCGCTGGAAATGTCGAATGACGGGCTGACCTACACTTACAAGAAGGCGAATATCCCGACACTGTTCTACAACGACTGCACGCCGGAGGATATTTTCCGCGCCACCGAACGGCTGCGGCCGATGCCGCGCGTCATCTCGATGACGCCGGTGCTGCATACCGCCGAGCGTTACGGCAAGGTCAAGCGCGCCTACATCGAGTGCACACGCGACCAGGCGATCACCATCGAGTTGCAGCGCCACATGATCAAGACGCTGCCGCCGGACAAGGTTGTAACGATGGAGACTGGTCACTCGCCCTTCATCTCCGCGCCGGAAGCGCTGGCGCAGCACTTCGAGGACATCGCGAAGTGGGCGCAGGCGTAGGCTCTCGACCGACACCAACCGCCCATCGCTCCACAATCCAAATTCTAGCCGATTGACCCGGTCCCGCGCCGCGTGTATTACGCACGCCCGGGCTCCGGACGCCCGCCGCCTGCAGACGCAAGTCACGGTGAAGTTCCGGGTTCGACATCGATCTCACCCTCGAAGCATTTCGTTGGTGGGCAACGCAGGCACCCATCGCAGTCACGAAATGCCTCTTTGAGGATTGTGCGATGTCGTCGGGGAATTCCCGCCAGAACTCATACCTTTCGGCGCCCATCGGGACGCTGTTCGTCAAAACCGCCCTGCCGATCATCTTCGTGATGTCGATGTCGGGACTGCTCAACGTCGTCGACGCGATATTCCTCGGCATTTTCGTCGGGCCGGACGCGGTCAGCGCCGTCACGGTGATCTTTCCGTTCACCATGCTGCTGATCGCGGCCTCGACCCTCGTGACCTCCGGCATGGCCAGCCTTCTGGCGCGCCGCCTCGGCGCTGGCGATGTGGCGGGGGCAGAGGAGATCTTCGCCGCCGCCCACGGGCTGGCGCTCACCGTTGCGACAGCGACGATGGCGGGTTTCGGCATTGCCGGGCATTGGGTCGTCATGCAGGCGGCAGCCGGCGATACCACGATCGCGGAGATGGCCTACGCCTATCTGGCGATTTCCATCGTGGCGTCGCCGCTGATGTTCGCCTTGTCGCTCCACGCCGACGCGTTGCGCAACGAAGGCCGCGCCCCGATGATCGCCGGTCTCAGTCTGCTGGTCTCGCTGGCGAACATCGCTTTCAACTATCTGGCGATCGTCATCTGGGACCTGGGCGTCGCGGGATCGGCCTATGGCACGGCTGCAGCGCAGTTCGTGGCGCTCGGAATGGTCTTCGCTTTCCGCCTGCGCGGACGGACGCCGCTCCCTCTCGCCGCGTTGCGCAAGCATAGATGGCTGGGCGCATGGCGACGCATGATCGCGCTCGGCGCGCCCCAAAGCCTGAGCTTCCTCGGCGTCGCTCTGGTCTCAGGCACCATCATTCTCGCCCTCCAGTTCAGCGGCGCGCCTGCCTACGCCGAGACCACGGCCGCCTATGGAATCGTGACTCGCGTTTTCGGCCTCGCCTTCCTGCCACTGCTGGGAATGGGACAAGCCATGCAGGCCATCGTGGGAAACAATCTTGGCGCCAAGGCCCACGACCGCGCCGTTGCGGCGCTGCGCCACTCGGTGCTGGTTGCGGCCATCTATTGCGCTATCAGCCAGCTGATCATGATGCTGGGGGCGGGAACAGTCGGCGCCGCCTTCGTCAGCGACGGGGCGGTCGTCGCCGAAGTCGCGCGGATTCTGCCGCAGATGACGTTGCTCTACGTCTTCACCGGGCCGATCCTGATGCTCGCGCTGTACTTCCAATCGCTGGGCGATGCGTCCCGCGCGGCAATCTTCAGCCTCACCCGGCCGTTCGTACTTGCTCCAGTCGCAATCCTGGGGCTGGTGGCGATACTGGGCGAGCCCGGAATCTGGATTGCGCCACCGGTCGCCGATGCCGTCATGCTCAGTGTCGTCCTGGTCTCTTTGTGGCGCGGCTCAGCTTCGGCGCGACGGGCGCCGCGGCTGCTACCGCCCGAAAGGGAGATCGCGTGATGCCCGGAGCCCGCCCCACCATTGCGCAGGCCAAGGCCCAGGCCAAGGCGTTGCGCGCGAAGCTGGCCGAAGAAGGTCACGCCATGACCCATGCCAAGGCGCTGGAGCTCATTGCCCGGCAGTACGGTGCCCGTGACTGGAATACGTTCCATGCCCAACTCGGGAACACGGACGTACCACGGTTCGCGCCAGGCGCCAGAGTGACCGGCCGCTACCTGTCGCAGGCATTCGCCGGCGAGATCGTGGCGGTGCGAAAGCTGTCGAACGGCCTCTATCGCCTGGAACTGCATTTCGACCAGCCGGTCGACGTCGTGCGGTTCGAAAGCTTCTCGAACTTCCGCCGGCGCATCAGGGCCGACGTCTCGGCTGATGGCGTTTCACCCGCCACAACATCGGACGGCGTGCCGCACCTGATCATCGATTGAGGATCGAGCCGTGCCCGACCGACCATCGGGCGCGACCGGGTTGCGGAAACCAACCTCGGCGTTCATTTCCCCTTGAAGGCCGGCTTGCGCTTTTCGACGAAGGCGCTGACGCCTTCGAGATGGTCGGCGGAAGCGGCGCAGCGGGCGATGGCTTCGGCCTCGCGATGGAGCTGGGCGTCGAAGCCGGTCTCGAGGGATTCGTGCATCAGCGCCTTGACTTCGCCATAGGCGAAGGTCGGGCCCTTGGCCAGGCGCTGCACAAGCTTGCTGGTTTCATCGGCCAGGCTGGCGCGCGGCACGACGAAATTGACGATGCCGAGTTCCTTGGCCTTGTTGGCGTCGAAGCGTTCGGCGAGATAGGCGATTTCCAGCGCCTTGCGGGTGCCGACCAGACGCGGCAGCCAGAAGGTCGCGCCGCCATCGGCGGAGAAGCCGATATTGGCGTAGGCGAGCGTGAAGAATGCGTCGTCAGAGGCGATCGCCAGATCGGTCGACATCATCAGGGAGAGGCCGAAACCGGCGGCCGCACCCTGCACCGACACGACGGTCGGCTTCTTCATGCGGCGCAGCGAATAGATGATGGCGTGCATCATGTTGACCCGCCACTCGAGCCCGGCGGCATGCTCGGCCTGATTGGCCTTCAGCCGCTCGTGGAAGCCCTTCACGTCGCCGCCGGCCATGAAGTGATCGCCCGCGCCCTTCAGCAGCACGCAGCGCACCGAGGCGTCGCGCTCGAAGCGGCTGGTGGCGTCGATCATGCCCTTGGTCATTTCCTCCGACAGCGCGTTGAGCGATTCGGGGCGGTTGAGCGTGATGGTGCCGACGCCGTCCTTCACCTCGGCGATTACATGAGCCATGGTTTTCCTCCCATTGTTCGTCGACCTGGCGGATACGAAAACGGCGCCCGCAGGCGCCGTTTCCTGTCATTGCAGATTGCTTAGAACGCTTCGGCGCGCAGCGCCATCATCGGCTCGACGCCGCTTTGCATCGCGGAATAGGCCGCGTCCGCCTGCGGCAGGATGCGCTTGAGGAAGAAACGCGCGGTGGCGAGCTTGGCGTCGTAGAACTCGTCCTCGCCGCCCCTGGCCTTGCCGGCCAGCGACGCCTTGGCTATGCGGGCCCACATGAAGGCCATAATCGTCAGCGCCATGATCTTGAGGAAATCGGTGGCGGCGCCGCCGGCTTCCTCGTGATTACGCATGGCGTTCTGCATCAGCCACATGACGGCGGCCTGCATCTGGTTCACCGCCTTCTCCAGCGGCGCGACGAACTCGGCCATCGCCGCGTCGCCCTTGTTCTCGGCGACGAAGCCATGCAGCAGCGCCAGCAGCTTCTGCATCGGCCGGCCGCCATGCATCGGCAGCTTGCGGCCGACCAAGTCCAGAGCCTGGATGCCGTTGGCGCCTTCGTAGAGCATGGTGATGCGCGCATCGCGCACCAGCTGCTCGACGCCGTGCTCGCGGATATAGCCGTGCCCGCCATGCACCTGGACGGCGAGATTGGCCGCCTCGAAGCCGGTATCGGTGAAGTAGGCCTTGATGACCGGTGTCAGCAGCTGCAGCAGATCGTCGGCCTCTTCCTTCTTCGCGGCATCGGCGCTGTGGCGCGCGACGTCGATCAGCATGCCGACCCAGTAGGCCAGGGCGCGGGCGCCCTCGGAGAAGGATTTCTGCGTCAGCAGCATGCGACGCACGTCGGGATGCACGATGATCGGGTCGGCCGGCTTGTCCGGCGCCTTGGGACCCGACAGCGAGCGTCCCTGAATGCGATCCTTGGCGTAGGCGACGGCGCTCTGGTAGGCGGTCTCGGCCAAGCCGAGGCCCTGCATGCCGACGCCGAGGCGGGCGGCGTTCATCATGGTGAACATGGCGTTGAGGCCCTTGTTCTCCTCGCCGACCAGCCAGCCCCTGGCGCCGTCGAAATTCATGACGCAGGTTGCCGAGGCCTTGATGCCCATCTTGTGCTCGATGGCGCCACAGGCGAGGCCGTTGCGCTGACCGGGCTTGCCGTCGGCCGGCAGGAATTTCGGCACCACGAACAGGCTGATGCCCTTGGTGCCGCCCGGCGCGTCCGGCAGGCGCGCCAGCACCAGATGGATGATGTTCTCGGTCAGGTCGTGCTCGCCGGCCGAAATGAAGATCTTGGTCCCGGTGATGGCGTAGGAGCCGTCGGCCTGCGGCTCGGCGCGGGTGCGCAGCATGCCGAGATCGGTGCCGCAATGCGGCTCGGTCAGGCACATCGTGCCCGACCAGGTGCCCTCGCCCAGCTTCGGCAGGTAAGTCTGCTTGAGATCGTCGTTGGCGTGATGGCGAATGGCCTCGTAGGCGCCATGCGACAGGCCGGGGTACATGCCGAAGGCGAGATTGGCCGAACAGATCATCTCCTCGACCACGAAGCCGACCGTCGCCGGGAGCCCCTGGCCGCCGTAGTCGGGATCGGTCGAGAGGTTGGTCCAGCCGCCATCGACGAAGGTGCGATAGGCCTCCTTGAAGCCGGCCGGCGTGCGCACCACGCCGTTTTCGAACGTGCAGCCTTCCTCGTCGCCGGACCGGTTAATGGGGAACAGGACCTGCTCGCAGATCTTGGCCGCTTCCTCGAGGACCGCGTCGACGAGATCGGGCGTCACCTCGGCGAATTTCGGCAGCGAGGAGATGGTTTCGACGTTCAGCACTTCGTTGAGCACGAAACGCATGTCGCGCAGCGGAGCCTTGTAAGTCGCCATTGTGCTTTCCTCTCGGGCGGTCTCTTGATGGACGATACGGATCTGAACGCTAGTACGGATGATGCGGCGCCTGCCGCGACCGGCGCGACTAGGCGGACTCGGGATCGACGCCGCGTTCGCGCAGCATGTCGATGGCGCCCTGCTCCAGTTCGCGCAGTTCGTCGATCTGCGCCTGCAGATCGCGGGCCTGGCGTTCGAGCCCGGCGACGTGTTCGCGGGCGCGCTGCAGGGCCGCCTTGAGCTGCGACACCCGGCTGCGGTCGCCTTCGTAAAGATCGAGCAGTTCCTTGATGTCGGTCAGGCTGAAGCCCAGCCGCTTGCCGCGCAGAATCCAGCCGAGGCGGAACCGGTCGCCGTGGCTGTAGACGCGATTCATGCCCTGGCGGGCCGGCGCGATCAGCCCCTGATCCTCGTAGAAGCGGATCGTCCGCGGCGTCACGGCGAACTCCTTCGCCAGCTCGGCGATGGTGTAGGTGGCGCGGCGCTCGCCGGGCTTTTCGGCCTTGGCAGCCGGGCCGATCTGCCGCTGCAGGGTATTGGTCGCTGTCATGCCATCTTCATACTTCACGTTTACGTAAACGTCAAGTAGGATCGCAGCCTCGGCAACAAAGCCAATGTTCCTCGCGATGCCGGCTTCGTGGCACGATGCGACGGAAACAAAGAAGAAGAACGGGGGGGATCCGCCATGTACGACTACATCATCATCGGCGCCGGCTCGGCCGGCTGCACGCTGGCGAACCGGCTCAGCGAGGACGAGGCCGCCCAGGTGCTGGTGCTGGAGGCGGGCGATCCCGACAAGAGCCCGCTGATCCACATGCCGGCCGGGTTCGCCAGCCTGGGCGAGAACAGCAAGTACAACTGGCGCTTCGAAACCGAACCGCAGAAGCACTGCGACAACCGGCGCATGTACTGGCCGCGCGGCAAGACGCTGGGCGGCTCCAGCTCCATCAACGCGATGCTCTACGTCCGCGGCCACGCCTACGACTACGACCTGTGGCGCCAGCTCGGCAACGAGGGCTGGAGCTACGCCGACGTGCTGCCCTATTTCAAGAAGGCGCAGAACAACGAGCGCGGCGGATCGGAGTATCACGGCAGCGGCGGGCCGCTGAACGTGGCCGACCAGGTCGACCCCTCGCCGCTCAACCGCGTACTGCTGCAGGCCGCGCAGCAGGCCGGCCACAGGCTGACCGACGATTTCAACGGGCCGACGCAGGAAGGCTTCGGCCTCTACCAGGTGACGCAGCGCGGCGCCAGGCGATGCAGCACGGCCGTCGCCTATCTGCGTCCCGCCATGGCGCGGCCCAACGTGACGGTCGAGACCGGCGCGCTGACGCTCAACGTCATGGTCGAGAACGCCCGCGCCGTCGGCGTGCGCTACGCCAGGGACGGCCAGACGCGGGAAGCGCGCGCCTCACGCGAGGTGATCCTCTGCGGCGGCGCCGTGAACTCGCCGCAGATCCTGCTGCTGTCGGGCATCGGCCCGGCCGACGACCTGCGCCGGCTCGGCATCGTGGTGGTCGCCGACCTGCCCGGCGTCGGCGCCAATCTGCAGGACCATCTCGACGCGGCGACGGTGAATTTCTGCACCCAGGACGTCACCTACGACCGCGCCAACCAGCTTCTGTCGCTGGCCAGATACATGATGTTCAAGAAGGGACCGGGCACTTCGTGCATCGCCGAATCGGGCGGTTTCGCCTCGACGCGACCGGGCCTTTCGGCGCCCGACATCCAGTTCCATTTCCTGCCGGCCATCGTGCTCGATCATGGGCGCACACGACTGAAGAAGAGCGGTTTCACCATGCACGCCTGCCTGCTGCGGCCGCAGAGCAAGGGGCGCATCTTCCTCAGATCGACTGATCCGCGCGAATACCCCGCCATCGATCCCAACTATCTCGCCGAACGCAGCGATCTCGAGGCGCTGGTGGCGGCGACCAGGATGTCGCGCGACATCTTCGCCCAGAAGGCGTTCGATCCCTTTCGCGGCGAGGAACTGGAGCCGGGCTCGATGCGCACCAGCGACGCCGACCTCGAAGCCTGGATCCGCCAGCGCAGCGAAACGATCTACCACCCGGTCGGCACCTGCAAGATGGGCAGCGATCCGATGGCGGTGGTCGACAGCCAGCTCAAGGTGCGCGGCGTCGACGGGCTGCGGGTGATCGACGCCTCGGTCATGCCGACCCTGATCGGCGGCAACACCAACGCGCCCACGATCATGATCGCGGAGAAGGCTTCGGACATGATCAAAGGCCAGACATTGCAGAGGGCAGCGGCATGAGCCTCAACGGACGGGCCGAGCATCCCCGCAGCCCCGGCTTCTTCGTCAGCATGGCCGGCCTCAGCGAAATCGCCATCGCCATTCTCGCGTTGCTGTTTCTCGACGAGTTTCTTGCCATGCCGGAACTGATCGCCGGACTGACAATCGGCCAGTTCATCGGCCTGATCATGGCGATCGGCGGCGTCGTGGTGTTTCTTCTGGGCCGTCGGATGGGCTGGACGCCGCGCGGCGCCACCGGCTCGATCGGACGCAGCGGGACGAACTCCAACAACAATCCGGTCAAGCGGATGTAGTCGCCTACCCTTTGCCGACCATGAACTTCAGCAGGCGCTCGATTTTGGCGCCGTAGGGCGGGCGCAGCATCGAGGCGGCGTTCCACTTCGACTGGTAGAACGTCCCCTTGGCGTGGCTGAAGGTGCGGAATCCCTCGCGGCCGTGATAGGCGCCGATGCCGCTGGGACCGACGCCGCCGAACGGCAGATCCTCGGCGGCGACATGGTAGAGCGTGTCGTTGATCGTCACGCCGCCCGAGGTCGTGCGCTGCAGCACGCGATCGATCTGCTGCTCGTCGTTGGAGAACAGATAGAGCGCGAGCGGCCGGTCGTGGGCGTTGACGTAGTCGATGACCTCGTTGAGATCGTCGTAGCTCTTGACCGGCAGCACCGGCCCGAAGATCTCCTCGCGCATCACCGCGGCGGAATCGGGCGGATCGAGCACCAGAGTGGGCGCGATCTTGCGCTGGTTCGACAGCGACTCGGCCTGCGGGTTGAGCGACACCGTCTCCAGCCCGTGCTGGCGGGCGTCGGCCAGCAGATTCTGCAGCCGGTCGTAATGCCGGTCGGCGACGATCGAGGTGTAGTCGGGGTTGGCGGCCAGCGTCGGATACATGCGCGCCACGGAGCCGGTCGCCAGCTCGACGAAGGCCTGACGCTTGCGGCGCGGCACGAAGACGTAGTCGGGCGCGATGCAGGTCTGGCCCGCATTGAGCAGCTTGCCGGCCATGATGCTGTCGACGGCGCGCTCCAGCGGATAGTCGTCCGCGACGATGGTGGGCGACTTGCCGCCCAGCTCGAGCGTCACCGGCGTCATGTTCTCGGCCGCCGCCTGCGCCACCTTGCGGCCGACCGCGGTCGAACCGGTGAACAGCAGATGGTCGAACGGCAGACGGCTGAAATCCTGGCCCAGCCGGGCGTCGCCGGTGACGACGGCGACCTCGGCCGGATCGAAATTCTCGGCGATCATGCGCGCCAGCAGGTCCGAACTGCGCGGCGTCAGTTCCGACGGCTTGAGCATGACCCGGTTGCCGGCGGCGATGGCGGCGACCAGCGGCGACAGCGCCAGATAGATCGGGTAGTTCCACGGCGAGATGATGCCGACCACGCCCAGCGGCTGGTAATGCACCCGGGCGCGGGCCAGCGCGAACTTGGTGCGGTCGAGCGGGCGCTTTTCCGGCTTCATCCAGCGCTTCAGATGCTTGCGGGCGTGCTTCACGGTGTCGAGGGAGGTCATGACCTCGGCGACCATGCTTTCGTGCCAGGAACGGTTGCCGAAATCCTCGGAGATCGCGCGGCAGATATCGTCGCGGAAGACGTGGATCGCCTTCTTCAGGCGGTCGAGCGCCGCCAGGCGCTGCTCGTAGCTGGGCGCGCCCTGGCGCAGGAAGGCCTGGCGCTGGCGGTCGAAAACCTGGCGCAAGGCGGCGGAATCTGCGGCCGGTTCCGGCGTCGCGCCGGATATTGCTGCGGACATTGCGGCATTCGACATTGCCTCACCCCCTGGACCGGGGCCGTTCTTGACCCCCCGAATCGCGCAACACATAGTAGCGCAAGACAGAAACGAGCGTCTCGCCGCATAGCGACGCCAGGGAGGATACATGGCCGGCTACGTCTGGGAAAAGAGCTACCCCCCGGGGGTCAAGTGGGACATCGAGATCCCGCGCAAGGGGCTGCACGACATTCTGGCCGAAAGCGCCGGCGCCTTCGGGGACAAGCCTCTGATCGACTTTTTCGACAAGGTGCTGAGCTTCCGCGAGGTCGAGGCGCTGGCCAATCGCGCCGCCGCCGGCCTGCAGAAGCTGGGAGTCGGTCCCGGTGTGCATGTCGGGCTCTACCTGCCCAACACGCCGCATTACATGATCGCCTTCTTCGGCATCCTGAAAGCCGGCGGCACGGTGGTGAACTACAGCCCGCTCGACGCCGAGCGCGAGCTTGAACACAAGATCGAGGACAGCCAGACCGACATTCTCGTGACGCTCGACGTCACGGCGCTCTATCCCAAGATGGAGAAGATGCTGGGCAAGACCCGGCTGAAGAAGCTGATCGTCGGCTCGATCGCCGACTATCTGCCGTGGCCCAAGAACTGGCTCTATCCGCTGGCCAAGAAGAAGGAGATCTCCTCCTGGCCCAAGGACGAGCGGCACATGAGCTTCAAGGAACTGATATCGGGATCGGAAACCTATCAGAAGTATCCGGTGCCGCAGGACATCTGGGACGCGGTGTGCGTGCTGCAGTACACCGGCGGCACCACGGGCCTGCCCAAGGCGGCGATGCTGACGCACGGCTCGATCATGTCGGCGATGACGCAGGGCTCGGAATGGACCAAGCCCTACACCACGCCGGGCGCCGAGAAGATCGTCTGCGTGCTGCCGCTGTTCCACATCTACGCGCTGTCGGGAATCATGCTGACCGCGGTGCGCAACGGCAACCAGCTCATCCTCTATCCGCGGCCCGACATCGACATGCTGATCAAGGATCTGGACAGGAAGAAGCCCAGCTTCCTGCCCGGCGTGCCGACGCTCTACACCGCCATCAACAACCATCCCAAGGCGAAGGAACTCGACCTCTCCTCGCTCAAGGTCTGCATGTCGGGCGGCGCGCCGCTGCCGGTCGAGGTGCAGCAGAAATTCGAGGCGCTGACCGGCGCCACGCTGATCGAGGGCTACGGCCTGACGGAGACCTCGCCGACCGGCTGCATCTGCCCGGTCGACAAGACGGTCAGGCGGGTCGGCTCCTGCGGCGTGCCGATGCCCGGCACGATCGTCGAAGTGCGCGATCTCGAGGACCCGAACAGGATCCTGCCCAAGGGCAAGGAGCATATCGGCGAGGTCTGCATCATCGGCCCGCAGGTGATGAAAGGGTACTGGAAGAAGCCGGAGGAGACCGCGCAGGTGCTGTTCTCGACCCCGGAGAGCAACTGGAAGGGCCTGCGCACCGGCGATACCGGCTACATGGACGAGGATGGCTGGGTTTACCTCGTTGACCGCAAGAAGGACCTGATCATCTCGTCGGGCTTCAACGTCTATCCCCGCGTCATCGAGGAGGCGACCTACGAGCACCCGTCGGTCGACGAAGTCATCTGCATCGGCATTCCCGACCAGTATCGCGGCGAGGCGCCAAAGGTTTTCGTCAAACTGAAGCCCGGCAAGACGCTGACCTTCGACGAACTGAAGCGCCACCTCGAAGACAAGATCGGCAAGCACGAAATGCCGGTCGCCATGGAGGTGCGCGCCGAACTGCCCAAGACGCCGGTCGGCAAGCTGTCCAAGAAGGAGCTGAAGCAGGAGGAGGCCGAGAAGGCCAAGGCGCACGCCGCGCAGTGATCTGCACCGACAGCGACGAAAAAGGGGGCCGCACAGGCCCCCTTCCCTTTTGGCTCGAAGCCTGTGCGCGATCAGCCGCGCAGCAGGCCCTGCAGCTTCATGGCGACGCCCATGTCGCCCTCGATCTTCAGCTTGCCGGTCATGAAGGCGGTCATGCCGTCGAGCTGGCCCGCGGCCATCGCCTTGAAATCGTCGAGGCTCATCTTGATGGTGCACTGGGCCGGCTTGTCCTCGTTGGTGACGACGTTGTTGCCGCCGCCGGTGCCGTCGACGTGGATCACGCCTTCGGCGAACTGGAACTTGACGCTGTTGCCGAAGGCCGGCTTGGTGCCGGCGTTCTCGCTCATGCCCTTGGTGACGTCTTCCAGGCTCATGGTCGGTTTCCCTCCGAATTCCGTTTACAAAAGCCGCCCGTCGGGGCTTGCAACCGACCCGGCGATGGCGGAAGGTACTTGCCCTTAACGTAAACGTCAACCCGCATGTCGGAATGGGCAGAACGCCGGCCTCGTCAAAGGCTGAACGCTTGTTTATAGACCGGGTAACGAACCACGAAGCGGCCGCAACACGGCCGCGCGCATCGGGAGCCAGCTGCAGCAAATGCCAGTCATCGAAAGTCAGATCGACCGCAACGGCGAAGAGTTCCAGCGAAATCGCGCCGACATGCTGGAGGCGATCAAGACATTCCGCGACGCCGAAGCCACGGTCAAGGCGACGGCGGAGAAGACCCGCGAGCGCTTCCGCAAACGCGGCCAGCTGATGCCGCGCGAGCGGGTCGAGCTGCTGCTCGATCGCGGCGCGCCGTTCCTCGAATTGATGTCGCTGGCCGGCTATCGCATGCACGACGACAAGGACGGCTCGGGCGCCGGCGGCGGCGGTATCGTCGGCATCGGCTACGTCGAGGGCGTGCGCTGCATGGTGTCGGCCTCGAACAGCGCTGTCAAAGGCGGCACCATCTCGCCCGCCGGTCTGCGCAAGAACCGGCGCATGCAGCAGGTGGTGATGGAAAACAAGCTGCCGGTGGTCAACCTGGTCGAATCCGGCGGCGCCAATCTGCTGTACCAGGCGGAGATCTTCGTCGAGGGCGGCCGCGGCTTCGCCAACCAGGCCCGCATGTCCGCCCGCGGCATCCCCCAGGTCACCGTCGTACATGGCTCGTCGACGGCGGGCGGTGCCTACCTGCCGGGCCTCAGCGACTACGTCATCATGGTGCGCAAGAAGGCCAAGGTGTTCCTCGCCGGCCCGCCGCTGCTGAAAGCCGCAACCGGCGAAATCGCCACCGACGAGGATCTGGGCGGCGCCGAAATGCACGCCACCGTATCGGGCGTCGCCGAATTCATGGCCGAGGATGATGCCGACGGCATCCGCATGGCACGGGAGATCCTGCGCAAAATGCCGTGGAACGAATCCTGCCCGCCGGTGCCGACCAAACCGTTCAGCGAACCGCTTTACGACATCGAGGAACTGGTCGGCGTCGTGCCGCCCGACTACCGCAAGCCCTACGACGTCCGTGAAGTCATCGCCCGCATCGTCGACGGCTCGGACTTCCTCGATTTCAAGGCGCTGTTCGACATGCAGACGATTTGCGGCTGGGCGACGATCGCGGGCCACAGCATCGGCATCATCGGCAACAACGGTCCGATCACCACGCGCGGCGCGGTCAAGGCAGGCCAGTTCATCCAGCTCTGCTGCCAGGCCGGCACGCCGATCGTCTACCTGCACAACACCACCGGCTACATGGTCGGCACCGAGAGCGAGCGCGGCGGCATCGTCAAGCACGGCTCGAAGATGATCCAGGCCGTCGCCAACGCCACCGTGCCGCAGATCACCATCGTAATCGGCGGCAGCTTCGGCGCCGGCAATTACGGGATGTGCGGTCGCGCCTACGATCCGCGCTTCATATTCGGCTGGCCCAACACGCGCACCGCGGTCATGGGCGGCGAACAGGCCGCCAAGGTTCTGTCGATCGTCAACGAGGAGAAGAACAAGCGCGAAGGCAAGCCGGTCGACTACGACGCGCTTGCGGTGATGGAGCAGAAGGTCATCGACCAGTTCAACCGCGAATCCACGGCCCTCTACTCGACGGCGCATCTGTGGGACGACGGCTTGATCGATCCGCGCGACACGCGCAAGGTCCTCGCCTACTGCCTGTCTATCGTGCGAGAAGCGGATGTCAGGCCGTTGCGCGGCAACACATTCGGCGTCGCCCGCCTCTAGGAGAGCGCCATGCAGTTCACGCCCGAGCACGAGGAACTGCGCCGCACCTGGCGCAGCGTCATCGAACGCGACATCAACCCGCACATGGACGAGTGGGAGAAGGATGGCATCTTTCCCGCCCACGAAGTGTTCAGGAAGCTGGGTAATGCCGGCCTGCTCGGCGTCGACAAGCCGGTGGAGTTCGGCGGCTCGGGACTGGATTTCTCCTACACCATGGTTTCCGCCGAAGAACTCGGCATGGTGAACGGCGGCTCCGTTCCCATGGCGGTGGGCGTGCAGATGGCGATGGCGACCCCCGCTCTCGCCCGCTTCGGCTCCGACGAAGTGCGCAAGGAGTTCCTGGCGCCGTCGATCAGCGGCGACTACGTCGCCTGCCTCGGCGTTTCCGAAGTCGGTGCCGGCTCGGACGTCGCGTCGATCAAAACGACGGCGCGGCGCGACGGCGGCGACTACGTCATCAACGGCGGCAAGATGTGGACCACCAACGGCACGCAGGCCGACTGGATGTGCCTGCTGGCCAACACCAGCGACGGCGCAGTCCACACCAACAAGACGCTGATCTGCCTGCCGATGAAGACCAAGGGCGTGCAGATCGCCCGCAAGCTCGACAAGCTCGGCATGCGCGCTTCCGACACGGCCCAGATCTTCTTCGACGACGTGCGGGTGCCGGTGCGCAACCGTATCGGCGAGGAAGGCATGGGCTTCATCTACCAGATGAAGCAGTTCCAGGAGGAACGGCTGTGGGCCTGCGCCGGCTCGCTCAAGGGCTGCGAGCGCACCATAAACGCCACCATCGAATACACGCGCCAGCGCAAGATCTTCGGCAAGCCGATCCTCGACAACCAGGTGGTCCATTTCAAGCTGGCGGAGCTGCTGACGGAGGTCGAGGCGCTGCGCTCGCTGACCTATCGCGCCTGCGAGGAGTATCTCGCCGGCCAGGACGTCACCATGCTCGCCTCGATGGGCAAGCTGATTGCCGGCCGCCTGCGCCGCACCGTTTCGGATTCGTGCCTGCAGTACTGGGGCGGCATGGGCTACATGACCGAAAGCCCGGTCTCGCGCGCCTTCCGCGACGGCCGGCTGGGCTCGATCGGCGGCGGCGCCGACGAGGTCATGCTGACGATCATCTCCAAACTCATGGGCACGCTGCCGCGCCCCGAACGCAACTGAGCGCGCCGGCCCGAAGCGGATATCAGGAGGTAACGATGCAGTTCACCCAGGAGCACGAGGAAATCCGCCGCACCACGCGCGCGATCATCGAGCGCGACGTCAACCCCTATGTCGACGAATGGGAGAAGAACGACATCTTCCCCGCCCACCAGGTGTTCAAGAAGTTCGGCGAGGCCGGGCTGCTGGGCATCAGCAAGCCGGTCGAGTACGGCGGCATGGGGCTGGACTATTCCTACTCCATGGTGATGGCCGAGGAGCTCGGCACGATCGGCTGCGGCGGCGTGCCGATGGCGATCGGCGTGCAAACCGACATGGCGACGCCCGCCCTCGCCCGCTTCGGTTCGGACGCGGTGCGCAAGGAGTTCCTGGCGCCGTCCATCGCCGGCGATTACGTCGCCTGCCTCGGCGTCTCCGAAGTCGGCGCCGGATCGGACGTCGCCTCGATCAAGACGACCGCGAAGCGGGTCGGCGACGACTACGTCATCAACGGCGGCAAGATGTGGACCACCAACGGCACGCAGGCCGACTGGATCTGCCTGCTGGCCAATACCGGCGAAGGCCAGGCGCATCGCAACAAGACCCTGATCTGCGTGCCGATGAAGACCAAGGGCGTGCAGATCGCGCGCAAGCTCGACAAGCTCGGGATGCGCTCCTCCGACACGGCGCAGATCTTCTTCGACGAGGTCAAGGTGCCGGTGCGCAACCGCATCGGCGAGGAAGGCATGGGCTTCGTCTACCAGATGCAGCAGTTCCAGGAAGAACGCCTGTGGGGCGCGGCCTCCAGCCTCAAGGGCATGGAAAAGACCATCGACCACACGATCGAATATACCCGCCAGCGCAAGATCTTCGGCAAGCCGATCCTCGACAACCAGGTCGTCCACTTCAAGCTGGCCGAGCTGAAGGCTGAAATCGAGGCGCTGCGCTCGCTGATCTACCGCGCGTGCGAGGAATACATCAACGGCACCGACGTCACCATGCTGGCCTCGATGGCCAAGCTGAAGGGCGGCCGGCTGGTGCGGCAGGTGGCCGATTCCTGCCTGCAATACTGGGGCGGCATGGGCTACATGACCGAAAGCCCCGTCTCGCGCGCCTTCCGCGACACGCGGCTGATGTCGATCGGCGGCGGCGCCGACGAGGTCATGCTGCAGATCATATCCAAGATGATGGGAACGCTGCCCCGTCTCGACAATCGTTGAACGCCAGGAGTAAACGAACGATGGCCCAGTTGAAGGACAAGTACGAAACGTTGCTGGTGCGCCAGCAGGGCGCCCGCCTCTATCTCACGCTGAATCGTCCGGAGTCGAAGAATTCGATCAGCCCTACGATGGTGGCCGAGTTGAACGAAGTGTTCGACGCACTCAAGACGCGCGGCGACATCAAGGCCGTGGTCATGCGCGGCAGCAATGGCGTGTTTTGCGCCGGCGCCGACCTCAAGAACATGGCCGACATGGATGTCGCGAAGCCGGCGGCCGGCAAGGACCCGCTCGCCGCCACCAATCGTCGCTTCGGCTATCTGCTGGAGAAGATCACCAACACGCCGCAGGTCGTGGTCGCCGCCATCGAGGGGCATGCCCTGGCCGGCGGTTTCGGTCTCGCCTGCTGCTCGGACGTGGCCATCTGCACGGAAAACGCCTCCTTCGCCATGACCGAAACGGCGCTGGGCATCCTGCCGGCGCAGATCGCGCCCTTCGTCGCCATGCGCATCGGCGTGCCGCAGACGAGGCACCTGACCTTGACGGCGGCCCGGTTCAAGGGTGCGGAGGCCGTGCGCCTGGGCATTGGCCACTACCTGGTCAAGGACAGCGCCGCGCTCGACGCGAAGCTCGAGGAAGTGCTGAAGCAGATCGACAAATGCGCGCCCAAGGCCAATGCGGCGACCAAGGAGATCGTGCTTGCCGTCACCCGCATGCCGCTGCACGAGGTGCTCGATTTTGCCTCCGAGAAATTCGCCGAGGCGCGGCGCGGCGACGAAGCGCCGGAAGGCCTGAAGGCCTTCGCCGAGAAGCGCCCGCCGCGCTGGCAGCTCGGCTGACGCGTCCGCCATGCTGCCGACCGCCCCGATCGATTTGCCGAAATGCAAGACGCTGGCGCTGAAGCGCCAGGGCGGGACGCTGCATGTGACGCTGAACCAGCCGGAGACGCGCAACGCGATCAGCCAGGACATGATCCGCGACCTCGATGCGGCCTTCGGCTACGTCGAGGCCGAGCGAGCGATCCGGACTGTGGTGCTGCGCGGCGCCGGCGGCAATTTCTGCGCCGGCGGCGATCTGCGCCAGTTCCAGGCAGCCGGCGCCGATGCGCCGCCGAAATCCATCGCCGAAAGCCCGCACTATGCCGACGCGGTGAAGCTCAGCCATCTGATGCGGCGCATCAACGCGGCGCCCGCGGTGGTGATAGGCGCCTTCGAGGGCGGCACGCTGGGTGCCGGCTTCGGTTTCCTGTGCGCCGTCGACATCGCCATCGCCAGCGACGATGCCGTGTTCGGCATCACCGGCAACATGTATGGCGTGCCGCCGGGCCCGATCGTGTCGCTGATCGTCGAGCGGCTTGGCCTGCCGCTGGCCCGTCGCATGGCGCTTTCGGGCGTCAAGCTGGGCGCGCGCGACGCTTTCGCGATGGGACTGGTGCATCATCTCGCCGCCGATTCCGCCTCGCTCGACCTGCGCGTGGCGCAGATCGTCGCCGACGTGCATCGCTGCGCGCCGAACGCCAACAGGGTCACCAAGGACCTGCTGCTGCAGGCCGGCTCGGTCGCCGCCGAGCAGATGGTCGAGATGGGCGCCAACGCCTTCGCCCGCGCCCTGCACGGCACCGAGGTCAACGAAGGCACCACCGCCTTCTTCGAGAAACGCCCGCCGCGCTGGTCGGACAACGGCTCCGACGGCAGCAGCGGCGTCAAGTCGTGACAGACGGGAGAGTTTCGTGAACCAGTCGTTCAGCAAGGTCCTGATCGCCAATCGCGGCGAGATCGCCTGCCGCGTCATCCGCACCGCCCGCGCCATGGGCTATCGCACCGTCGCCGTCCACTCGCCGGCCGATGCCGGCGCCCCGCACGTCGCCTTGGCCGACCAGGCGGTACAGATCGGCGGCAATCTGGTCGGCGAGAGCTATTTGCGGGCCGAGCTGATCCTCGATGCGGCCCGGCGCACGGGCGCCGACGCGATCCATCCCGGCTACGGCTTCCTGTCGGAGAACGAGGTTTTCGCCGCCGCCTGCGAGAAGGCCGGTGTGGTCTTCATCGGCCCGCCCGCCTCGGCGATTGCCGCCATGGGCAACAAGCGCCAGGCCAAGCTGCGCATGATCGAGGCCGGCGTGCCATGCGTACCCGGCTACGAAGGCGCCGACCAGAGCGACGCGACGTTGATCGCCGAAGCCAGGCGTATCGGCCTGCCGATCATGGTCAAGGCGGCGGCCGGCGGCGGCGGGCGCGGCATGCGGCTGGTGAGCGCGGGCGGCGACGTTGCCGAGGCCATCAAGAGCGCCCGCTCGGAAGCGCAGAACGCCTTCGGATCGGGCGAGCTGATCCTTGAGCGCGCCGTGGTCGATGCCCGGCACGTCGAGATCCAGGTCTTCGCCGACGCGCATGGCAATGTCGTGCATCTGGGTGAACGCGACTGCTCGATCCAGCGGCGGCACCAGAAGATCGTCGAGGAAAGCCCCTCGCCGGCGGTCGATGCCGATCTGCGGGCGCGCATGGGGGCGGCGGCGGTCAAGGCGGCGCAGAGCATCGGCTATCGCGGCGCCGGCACGGTGGAATTTCTGCTTGGTGGCGACGGGCAGTTCTACTTCCTCGAGATGAACACCCGCCTGCAGGTCGAGCATCCGGTGACCGAGATGATCACCGGCCTCGATCTCGTCGAATGGCAGTTGCTGGTGGCGGCCGGCAAGCGGCTGCCGCTGGCGCAGGAGGCGATCGCCCTGCGCGGCCACGCCATCGAGGTGCGGCTCTATGCCGAGGATGCCTATGGCGGCTTCCTGCCGCAGACCGGCACGGTGCATGCTTGGGAGCCGCCGTCCGGCGCCGGCGTGCGCGTCGATCACGGCATCGTCGCCGGCCAGGCGATCTCCGCCTTCTACGATCCGATGATCGCCAAGCTGATCGCCTGGGGCGAGGATCGCGAACAGGCGCGGCGGCGGTTGCTCGCCGCCGTCGAGGATTGCGTCGTGCTCGGCCCCACGACCAACAAGCATTTTCTCGCGCGCGTGCTGGGCCACGAACTGTTCGCCAGCGGCGGCGCCACGACGTCGTTCATCGGCCAGGCTTTCCCCGACAGCGCACTGGCGCGGCCGCAGCCCGCCAGCGCCGCCTGGGCGCTGGCCGCCGCACTCATCAACGCCCGCAACGGCAACGGGTCGCGCTCGCTGCGCGGCTTCCGCAATTCGCACGCCAGCGCCAATCCGCTGAAGCTGGTGTGCGGCGAGGCGAAGCAGACGCTGACGGTCGCCGACCATGACGGTGGCTACGACGTTGCGGTGGGCGACGCCAGGCACCGGCTGACCGTTCTGCGCATGGACGGCAATAGTGTGCGCTACAGCCTCGACGGCATACAGCAGACCGCATTCTTCCTGTTCGCCGGCGAATTGCTGCATCTCGACATGCCGGGCTTCGCCGGCGCCTTCGAGGACCAGACCCTGACCGCCTCGGCCAAGGCGGCCGCGGCGGGCGACGGCAGGCTGCTGGCGCCGATGGACGGACGCATAGTCTCGGTGTCGGCGACGGCCGGCGCCCGGGTCGACAAGGGCCAGACGCTGGTGGTGCTCGAGGCGATGAAGATGCAGCACCAGATCAAGGCCAACGTTGCCGGGATCATCGAAACCGTCGCGGTAAAGGAAGGCGACCAGGTTTCGGGTCGGGCGCTGCTGATTATGGTCAAGGCCGACGGGGAGGCCCAGGCGGCCGAGTAGTCCGCCCCCGGCTCGTTGACGGAAAAAACGGCGGGCGCTACCGTCCGGCCAACCAACGTCCCGGGAGGATTCGATGAAGAAGCTGCTGGCTGCGTTCTGCGGCCTGACCCTGCTGGCGTCCGCCGTCGTGGCCGCACCAGCTCTGGCGCAAGGCAAGGAAAAACTCTCGATCGCCGCCCTGCGGTTCGTTTCCTCCTCGCCCATCTTCATCGCCAAGGAGCGCGGCTATTTCGACGCCGAGGGGCTCGACGTCGAGATCAAGTTCTTCGAGGCCGCCCAGCCGATCGCCGTTGCCACCGCCGGCGGCGACACCGATCTGGGCATCACCGGCTTCACCGGCGGATTCTACAATCTCGCCGGCAAGGGCGCGGTCAAGGTCATCGCCGCCCAGTCGCGCGAGGAGCCGGGCTACGACTTCGTCGCCTACGTCGTCAACGCCAAGGCCTACGATGCCGGCTTCAAGTCGGTGACGCAGTTCCCCGGCAAGACGGTCGGCATCACCACCGTCGGCTCGACCTTCCACTACAACCTGGGCAAGCTGGCCGAGAAACGCGGTTTCAAGCTGGAGGACGTGCAGCTCAAGCCGCTGCAGTCGATCCCCAACGTCATGGCCGCCCTGAAGGGCGCCCAAGTCGACGCGGTGCTGCTGCCGGCCAACAATGCCTATGCGCTGGAAAAGGAAGGCGCGGGGAAGATCATCGGCTGGGTGCATCAGGAGACGCCATGGCAGCTCGGCGGGCTGTTCGCCAACACCAAGGTGATCGAAACGCGGCGCGAGGCTGTGGCGAAGTTCGTGCGCGCCTACCAGAAGGCGACGGCCGATTATGCCGAGGCCATGCTGCAGCGCGACGCCAGCGGCAAGCGCGTATTCGGCGAGAAGGCCGATGCGCTGATCGAGATCATCCAGAAATACGTCGAGCCCAAGCCCTCGCCCGAACAGGTCAAGGGCAGCGCTTCCTACATCGACCCGCAGGGCCGTCTGCTGGTCGGCGACATCTACAGTCAGGTGCGCTGGTACCAGGCCAACGGCATGGTCGACAAGAGCGTCGAGCCGGCCAAGATCCTCGACCTCGGCTTCGTGCAGGGTCATTTCGACGTGCCCAAGTAACGAGCCGGCGAGGATGGAAGTCCGCATCGAGGGCGTATCGCATCGCTATGGCGGACTGCAGGCGCTCGACGGCATCGCGCTTACGGTGCGCTCCGGCGAGACCCTGGCGCTGATCGGCCCGTCCGGCTGCGGCAAGTCCACCTTGCTCGGCATCGTCGGCGGGCTGCTGCAGCCCAGCGCCGGCCGGGTGACGCTGGCTGGCGCGCCGCCTGCGGGTTGTCTCAATCCCCTCACCTACGTATTCCAGGACTTCGCCCTGCTGCCCTGGCGCAGCGTGGCGCAGAATGTCGGCCTGTCGCTTGAGCCGCACCGACTGCCGGCGGCCGAGCGGCGCCAGCGCGTCGCCGAGGCGCTAGCGCTGACCGGACTGGAGGAGTTCGCCAACGCCTTTCCCAAGCAGCTGTCCGGCGGCATGCGCCAGCGCGTCGGCCTGGCCCGCGCGCTGGTCGTTCGGCCGGCGGTGCTGCTGCTCGACGAGCCGCTGTCGGCGCTCGACGCGCAGACCCGCGAATTGCTGATGGAAGAGATGCTGGCGATATGGGCGCGCGAGCGCACGACGAGGCTTTACGTCACCCACAATCTCGACGAGGCGCTGCGCCTAGCCGACCGCGTCGTGGTGCTGTCGCGCCGCCCCGGCCGCATCCGCGAAATCGTCGACGTGACCTTGCCGGCCGCCGACCGTCAGCATCCAGAACACGCCACCATTCTGGCGGGCTTGCATGCGAGGCTGTGGCGGTCGATCCGCAGCGAGGCTGCCGAAGCCGACCGCGAGGTCGTCCATGCCTGATCCCTTGCGTCCCGAAACCTCGCGGCCAGTGCCGTTCCGCGGCGGCGGCTTTCACTACGTGCCGCGACGCGCCGCGCCGTGGATCGGCTTCGCCCTGGCCATCGCGCTGTGGCAGGGCCTGTCCAGCGCCGGGATCATCTCGCCGCTTTTCCTGCCCAGCCCGCACGCCATCGCCAGCGCGCTGTGGGACCTGACGGAAAGCGGCGCGCTGCTGTCGCATCTGGGCTGGTCGCTGCAAAGGATACTGATCGGCTGGGCGATCGGCACGGCGTGCGGGCTGGCGATCGGCCTGGCGATGGGCATCTTCTCGATGGCGCGCTCCGTTGGCCTGCCCTTCGTTTCCGCGCTGTTTCCAATCCCCAAGATCGCGCTGCTGCCGCTGCTGATCCTGTGGTTCGGCATCGGCGAGCCGTCCAAGGTCGCCGTCATCGCGCTGGGCGTGTTCTTTCCCACCGTGATCAGCGCCTACAACGCCTGCGATGCGGTGCCGCGCAATCTCATCCGGATGGGCCAGAGCTTCGGCCTGCCCGGCGCCACCATCGTGCGCGAGATCCTTCTGCCCGGCGCCATGCCCGGCATCCTGTCGGGTTTTCGCATCACCGCGTCGATCGCGCTGATCCTGGTCGTGGCGGCAGAGATGATCGGCGCGCAGCACGGGCTCGGCGCGTTGATTCTGTCGGCCGGCAACCTGATGCAGACCGATCAGCTCGTCGCCGGCGTCGTGGTGCTCTCGATCCTCGGCCTGCTGATCAGCATGGCGCTCGGCCGCATCGAATCGTGGGTGCTGCGATGGCGCTGATGCAGACGCGGATTGTGCGCCGCGCCGCTGTCGCGGCGAAAGTGATCGATGCCGACATAGCCGTGATCGGCTCAGGTATCGCCGGGCTGTCGGCGGCACTGGAGGCCGCCAGGCTGGGACGGCGGGTCGTTCTGGTCGACGGTGCGCCAACCTTGGGCGGACAGGCTGTCGGCGCGATCATCGGCACCTTCTGCGGCCTGTTCTCGAACGGTCCGCAGCCCTACCAGGTGACGCACGGCATCGCCGACGACATTCTGCGCGACCTCGGCGCCGAGGGCGCGCTGCACTATATAAACGGTCGGCGCAACACCACTATCGTCCAGTACGACGAGGTGGCGCTGTCGCGCTGGGTGGCGCGCGCGGTCGCGAATTCCGGCATCGATATCCTGCTGGGGGCCATACTCCGCCATGCCGAACGCGACGGCGGCCGGGTGCGCTCGCTGCAGCTGGCGACCCGCCATGGCGACGTCGAACTGCGGGCGCAGGGCTTCGTCGACGCAACCGGCGATGCAGCGCTGGCCTGGCTGGCCGGATTTGACTGCCAGGAGCCCGAAACCCCGGTGTACGGCACGCAGATGATGGTGCTGGAAGGCATCGACGAAGCCGCTGTCGCTGCCATCGATCGCAAGGAGCTCGAACGCCGGCTGGCCGCCAAGTCGCACACATACGGGCTGCGGCGCCACGACGGGTTCGTGTTCGCCGCTCCCGGACGCGGCCGCTGCCTGATCAACATGACGCATCTGGAAACGCCGCTGGAGCCGCTGGCCGCCTCGCGAATGGTGTTGGACGGCCACGAGCAGGCCGACCGGCTGGTTTCATTCCTGCGCGACGAGTATCCGGCGGCCTTCGCGCGCGCTGCCATCCGCCAGTACGGCCTGCCCGGCATCCGCATGACGCGCTGGATCGTCGGGCGTGAACACCTGACGACCGATATGGTGCGTCAGGGTGTTCGCACCGCCGACGCCATCGCGCGCTGTTCCTGGCCGATCGAACTGCACGATCGCGCCGAGGGCGTCCATTGGGAGGAGTTCGGCGACGATCACATGCATTTCGTGCCCCTGGGCTGCCTGATCCCGAGGGGCGCCGATAATCTGCTGGCGGCCGGCCGCTGCATCGACGGCGAGCCGGCGGCGCTGTCCACCGTGCGGGTCATGGGACCCTGCATCGCCACTGGAGCTGCAGCGGCGCACGCGCTCGATCTGGCTGGCGCCGGGTCGGTCGGCCAGATCGACACTTCGGCACTGCAGCAACGCCTGTCCGATAATCTGGTCCGCAACGATTGATCCGAAATTTGGGGGTTTTCCCATGCTAAAGTCCGCACCGGCAGTTGCCGGACGCTGACCGGCGGGATTATGGTTTGGGTATCAAACAATTTCGCATAACCCATCAGGGAGGGGACTAATGTCGAAGGAAAGCAAATCCGGACGCGGCATTTCGCGTCGCCAGTTTGCTCAGGTCACCGCTGCGGGCGCAGGCCTGCTGTCGATGCCGGCAATCGTTCGCCACGCAATCGCCCAGGGCAACGCGCCGCTGAAGGTCGGCGTGCTGCTGCCGAAGTCCGGCGTGCAGGCCGGTCTCGGCCAGGCCTGCCAGCGCGGCGCCGATATTGCCGAGGCGGTGCTAAACGACCTCAACTACGGCGTGAAGATCGAGTTGTTGAACGCCGACACCGAATCGAACGTCGACATCGCCCGTACGCAGGCCGAGAAGCTGATCAACAGCGGCGCCAACGTGCTGACCGGCGCCTTCGACTCCGGCCAGAGCGCCGCCATCGCGCAGGTCGCCGAGCAGCGCAGCGTTCCCTACGTAATCAATATCGCCGCAGCGCCGCAGATCACCGAGCAGGGCTACAAGTACGTCTTCCGCAACTTCCCCACCGCGCCGATGCTGATCACCGACGCGCTGGCATTGCAGAAGGATCTGTTCGCCGCAACCGGCAAGACGCCGAAGACCGCCGTGCTGATGAGCGTCAACGATACGTTCGGCACGGCAATGCAAAACGGCATCAAGGCGCTGTTTCCCAAGCTGCAGATGCCCTACGAGATCGTCGACGTCATCAGCTACGATCCGCGCGCCAAGGATCTGTCGGTCGAGGTGGCCAAGGCCAAGGCGACCAAGGCGGAGCTGGTCATGCCGGTGTCGCGCCTTAACGACGCCATCCTGCTGGTGCAGGAGATGGTCAAGCAGCGCTACGAGCCGATGGGCATCGTCAATCCCGGCGCGCCGGGCATGTACGAGCAGCAGTTCTACAAGACGCTGGGCAAGTATTCCGAGTTCTGCGTCTCGAACGTGCCGTGGCTCAACCCGCGCTCGATGATGACACCGGTGCTGGCCAAGCGCTTCAAGGAGAAGTTCCCCAACGATCTTCTCGAGCTCAACGTCGGCTTCACCTTCGAGGCGATCCTGATCGCCGCCGACGCCTACAAGCGCACCAAGTCGGCGCACCCCTTCGCCATGATCGAGGCGCTGCGCGCCACCAGGATCGACGATCACGTAATGGTCGGCGGACCGATCGCCTTCGACTCGAAGGGCCAGAACGTCAACATCAAGTCGGCGGCCGTGCAGAACCTCAAGCGCCAGCCGGTCGTGGTGCTGCCGGCCGATTCGGCCGCCGCCAAGCCGGTCTTCCCGATGCCGAAATGGGGCGCCAAGTCCCGCGGCTGACACGAACGACA
>JBFWZG010000036.1:21736-25734 GCA_050185515.1 Reyranellaceae bacterium | reverse complement strand
AGGAAGGCTGCGACATCAAGCGCGAGCTCTATCTCTCGCTGCTGGTCGACCGCGGCTCCAGTCGCGTCACCATCATGGCCTCGACCGAAGGCGGCATGGACATCGAGGAAGTCGCCGAGAAGCATCCCGAGAAGATCGTCAAGGTGGCGATCGATCCGACTACCGGCTACCAGGACTTCCACGGCCGCAAGGTCGGCTTCGCGCTCGGCCTGCAGGGCAAGCAGGTCAACACCGCCGTCGCCTTCCTGCGCGCGATGTACCGCGCCTTCGTCGAACTCGACGCCTCGGTGGTCGAGGTCAATCCGCTGGTGGTGACCGGCGAGGGGCAGCTTCTGGCGCTGGACGCCAAGATGAACTTCGACGACAACGCGTTGTTCCGCCACAAGGACGTGGAGGACATGCGCGACGAGGACGAGGAGGATCCCTCCGAGCTCGAAGCAACCAAGCACGCGCTGAACTACATCAAGCTCGACGGCAACATCGGCTGCATGGTCAACGGCGCCGGCCTCGCCATGGCGACGATGGACATCATCAAGCTCTATGGCGGCACGCCGGCCAACTTCCTCGACGTCGGCGGCGGCGCCACCAAGGAGCGCGTCACCAAGGCGTTCAAGATCATTCTGTCCGACTCGAACGTCGAAGGCATCCTGGTCAACATCTTCGGCGGCATCATGCGCTGCGACGTGATCGCCGAGGGAGTTGTCGCCGCGGCGCGCGAGGTCAGCCTGCACGTGCCGCTGGTGGTGCGCCTCGAAGGCACCAATGTCGAGCTGGGCAAGAAAATCATGAAGGAATCGGGCCTGCCGATCATCTCCGCGGACAATCTGGCCGATGCCGCGGAAAAGATCGTCAAGGCGGTGAAGGAGGCGAAGTAAAATGGCCGTCCTCGTAAGTTCGAAGACCAAGGTCATCTGCCAGGGCTTCACCGGCGCGCAGGGAACCTTCCATTCCGAGCAGGCCATCGCCTACGGCACCAAGATGGTCGGCGGCGTCACCCCGGGCAAAGGCGGCACCAAGCATCTCGATCTGCCGGTGTTCGACACCGTCGCCGATGCGGTTATGAAGACCGGCGCCAATGCTTCGGTGATCTACGTGCCGCCGCCCTACGCGGCCGACGCCATTCTCGAGGCGATCGACGCCAGGGTGGCGCTGATCGTTTGCATCACCGAGGGCATCCCGGTGCTCGACATGGTGCGGGTCAAGCAGGCGCTGGCCGGTTCCGGCAGCCGACTGATCGGGCCCAACTGCCCCGGCGTCATCACCCCGGGTGAGTGCAAAATCGGCATCATGCCCGGCCACATCCACCAGCGCGGCAAGATCGGCATCGTCAGCCGGTCGGGCACGCTGACCTACGAGGCGGTGGCGCAGACCACGGCGGCCGGCCTCGGCCAGTCGACCTGCATCGGCATCGGCGGGGATCCGGTCAACGGCACCAATTTCGTCGACTGCCTGGACATGTTCCTGGGCGACCCTGAGACCCAAGGCATTATCATGATTGGCGAAATCGGCGGTTCCGCGGAAGAGGAAGCGGCCGATTTCCTGCGCCGGCACAAGACCAAGAAGCCGACCGTGGGGTTCATTGCCGGCCGCACCGCCCCGCCGGGACGCCGCATGGGCCATGCCGGCGCCATCATTTCCGGCGGCAAGGGCGGCGCCGATGACAAGATCGAGGCCATGCGCAGTGCTGGCATACAAGTTGCAGACTCGCCAGCAGCACTGGGCACCACCATGTTGAAGCTGATGAAGGGGTAGCCCGCCCCGACAACAGGAGGCGGCGTCGCAACCGGCGCCGTGATTTCGGCTCATGCGATCGGAGCAATCGTCGTTTCTTTTCGGCGCCAACACGGCGTTCATCCAGGAGCTCTATGCGCGCTACCTGGAGAGCCCCGGATCGGTCGATGCAAGCTGGCAGAGCTTCTTTGCCGAACTGAACGATGACCAGCAGGCCGTGCTGCGCGATGCAGGCGGGCCGAGCTGGTCCACGGGCGGAACCAGGGTTATCGGCGTCGCCGAGGAACCCGCCCCGGGCGCCCGCAAGGGCAATGGCAAGGCAAACGGCGCTCTGGCCGCCGCCAGCGGCACGACGGGCGGCTTCACGGCCGATCAGGTGCGGGCGGCCGCCATCGATTCGGTGCGGGCGCTGATGCTGATCCGCGCCTATCGCATCCGCGGCCATCTGATGGCCGATCTCGATCCGCTTGGCCTGACGAAGCACGAGCCGCATCCCGAACTCGACCCGGCAACCTATGGCTTCAGCGCCGAGGACTGGGAGCGACCGATCTTCATCAACGGCGTGCTTGGTCTCGAGGTCGCGACGCTGCACGAAATCATGCAGATCGTGAAACAGACCTACGCCGGCAAGATCGGCGTCGAGTTCATGCATATCGGCGATCCGGCGCAGAAGGCATGGATCCAGGAGCGCATCGAGGGCATCCGCAACGTCACCGAATTCACCCCGCGCGGCAAGCAGGCGATCTACGAGCGGCTGGTCGAGGCGGAGGGGCTGGAGAAGTTCCTGCATACCAAGTTCGTCGCCACAAAGCGCTTCGGGCTGGACGGCGGTGAGGCGCTGATTCCGGCGCTGGAACAGATCCTCAAGCGCGGCGGGCAGCTCGGCGTCAAGGAAGTCGTGGTCGGCATGCCCCATCGCGGCCGCCTCAACGTGCTCACCAACATGATGGGCAAGAGCTACACGGCGCTGTTCTCCGAGTTCCAGGGCAACCCTGCAATGCCGGAATCCTTCCAGGGCTCGGGCGACGTGAAGTACCATCTCGGCGCCTCGTCGGACCGCGAGTTCGACGGCAACACCGTGCATCTGTCGCTGACCGCCAACCCCTCGCATCTCGAGGCGGTGAACACCGTGGTGCTGGGCAAGGTGCGGGCCAAGCAGGCGCAGCGCGGCGATACCAGCCGCGAGCAGGTCATGGCGCTGCTGATGCACGGCGACGCGGCGTTCGCCGGCCAGGGCCTGGTCGCCGAGACGCTCGATCTTTCCGATCTCAAGGGCTATCGCGTCGGCGGCACGATCCACGTCATCGTCAACAACCAGATCGGCTTCACCACGTCGCCGACCTATGCCCGCTCGGGTCCGTACTGCTCGGAAGTGGCCAAGATCGTCCAGGCGCCGATCCTGCACGTCAACGGCGACGATCCCGAGGCGGTGGTCCATTGCGCGCGCATCGCCACCGAGTTCCGCCAGCGTTTCAAGCACGACATCGTCGTCGACATTTTCTGCTATCGCCGGCACGGCCACAACGAATCGGATGAGCCGTTCTTCACCCAGCCGCTGATGTATTCGCGCATCGGCAAGCACCCGACGGTCAAGGAAATCTACGGCAAGCAACTGGTCGACGAAAAGGTGCTGAAGGACGAGGATCTGTCGCGCATCGACACCGAGTTCCGCGAGCGCATGGAGAACGACTTCGCCGCCGCCGCCGGCTACAAGCCCAACAAGGCCGACTGGCTGGAGGGCAAATGGGCCGGCCTCGAGGTCGCGTCGGGCGACGACCGGCGCGGCGTGACGGCGGTGTCGATGGATCTGTTGCGCCAGGTCGGCACGGCGCTTTCCGAGCCGCCGCCGGGGCTGACGATCAACCGCAAGATCCTGCGCCAGCTTGCCGAGAAGCGGAAGATGATCGAGACCGGCCAGGGCATCGACTGGGCCACGGCCGAAGCGCTGGCGTTCGGCACGCTGGTGGCCGAAGGCACGCCGGTGCGCCTGTCCGGCCAGGATTCCGGCCGCGGCACCTTCTCGCAGCGCCACTCCGTGCTGGTCGACCAGAACACCGAGGAGCGCTACATCCCGATCAATCACGTCGCTAGGGAACAGGCGCCGTTCGAAGTGATCGATTCGCCGCTGTCGGAAGCGGGCGTGCTCGGCTTCGAGTACGGCTACTCGCTGGCCGAACCCAACGCGCTGGTGCTTTGGGAAGCCCAGTTCGGCGACTTCGCCAACGGCGCGCAGGTCATCATCGACCAGTTCATCGCCTCGGGCGAAA
>JBFWZG010000036.1:0-21636 GCA_050185515.1 Reyranellaceae bacterium | reverse complement strand
GTGCTCGGCTTCGAGTACGGCTACTCGCTGGCCGAACCCAACGCGCTGGTGCTTTGGGAAGCCCAGTTCGGCGACTTCGCCAACGGCGCGCAGGTCATCATCGACCAGTTCATCGCCTCGGGCGAAAGCAAATGGGCGCGCATGAGCGGCCTGGTGATGTTGCTGCCGCACGGCTACGAAGGCCAGGGCCCGGAGCATTCCTCCGCCCGGCTGGAGCGCTATCTGCAGCTCTCGGCCGAGGACAACTGGCAGGTCGTCAACTGCACGACGCCGGCCAATTATTTCCACGTCCTGCGCCGCCAGGTGCGCCGCAACTTCCGCAAGCCGCTGATCGTGATGACGCCCAAGTCGCTGCTGCGGCACAGCGAATGCGTCTCGCTGCTCGAGGCGATGGGACCGAACTCCTCGTTCCATCGCGTGCTGGGCGAGCAGGAGGAGCTGGTCGCCGACGCCAAGGTGAAGCGGGTCGTGCTGTGCTCGGGCAAGGTCTACTACGATCTGCTGGCGGAGCGCCGCAAGCGCGAGATCCGCGACGTGGCGCTGCTGCGCGTCGAACAGCTCTATCCGTTCCCGATCGCCACCGTCGGTCGCGAACTGGCGCGCTACGCCAATGCCGAGATCGTCTGGTGCCAGGAGGAGCCCGCCAACATGGGCGCCTGGCATTTCGTCGATCGGCGCATCGAGCATGTGCTGGGCACGATCGACATCAAGGCCAAGCGGCCGGTCTATGTCGGGCGTCCCGAGGCGGCATCGCCGGCCACCGGCCTGCACCGCCGGCACGTCAAGGAGCAGATGGATCTGGTCGACCGCGCGCTTACGGTCTGATCGTCCGGCGCGGCAGCGTCAAGCGTAGTTCCTGCAATGCAAGGCGCCGCCGCCAATGGCCGGCGCCGCCACTGATCGAGGTTGAGATATGGCTACGGAAATCAAGGTCCCAGCACTGGGCGAATCGGTGACCGAGGCGACGGTGGCCAAGTGGTTCAAAAAGGTCGGCGACGCCGTCGCGATGGACGAGGCGCTGTGCGAGCTCGAGACCGACAAGGTCACCGTCGAGGTCAATGCCACGGCCGCCGGCGCCATCGCCGAGATTCTGGTGCCGGAAGGCGACACCGTCGAGGTCGGCGCCGTGCTGTGCACGGTCGAGGAAGGCGCTGCCGGAGCCAAGGCGGCGCCGGCCCAGAAGCCCGCCGCCGAGAAGCCCGCTCCGGTCAAGCCGGCCGTTCCGCCTGCCGCCCAACCGGCCAAGGCTGCTCCGGCAGCGGGCATCGCCTCGCCGGCGGCCCGCAAGCTGGCGGAAGAGAAAGGCGTCGATGCCGGCGCCATGACCGGGACCGGCAAGGACGGTCGCGTGACCAAGGCGGACGTCGCTTCGGCGCCCGCCAGATCCGCTGCGGCGCCGGCCCAGCCTGCCGCGCCGCGCCCGGCCGGCGAGCGCGAGGAGCGCGTGCGCATGAGCCGCCTGCGCAAGCGCATCGCCGAGCGCCTGAAGGAAGCGCAGAACACCGCGGCGATACTCACGACCTTCAACGAAATCGACATGACCAACGTCATGGCGCTGCGCGAGCGGATGAAGGATCAGTTCGAGAAGAAGCACGGCGCCAAGCTCGGCTTCATGTCGATCTTCGTGAAGGCCTGCATCCAGGCCCTCAAGGAGCTGCCGGCCGTAAATGCCGAGATCGACGGCGACGAGATCGTCTACAAGAATTTCTACCATATCGGCGTCGCCGTCGGCACGCCGCAGGGCCTGGTGGTGCCGGTGGTGCGCGACGCCGACGCGATGAGCTTCGCCGCCATCGAGCAGACGATCGGCGAACTGGGGCGCAAGGCGCGCGACGGCAAGCTGTCGCTCGAGGACCTGACCGGCGGCACGTTCACCATCTCCAACGGCGGCGTCTACGGTTCGCTGATGTCGACGCCGATCCTCAACCCGCCGCAATCGGGCATTCTCGGCATGCACAAGATCCAGCCGCGCCCGATGGTGGTCGACGGCGAGATCAGGATCCGGCCGATGATGTACGTGGCGCTGTCCTACGACCATCGCATCGTCGACGGGCGCGAGGCGGTCACCTTCCTGGTGCGGGTCAAGGAATGCGTCGAGGATCCCGAGCGCCTGCTGCTTGAGGTTTGATCATGGCTGAGACCTACGACCTGCTGGTCATCGGCGCCGGACCGGGCGGCTACGTCGCCGCCATCCGCGCCGCGCAACTGGGCATGAAGGTCGCCGTCGCGGAGAAGCGGGCGACGCTGGGCGGCACCTGCCTCAATGTCGGCTGCATCCCGTCCAAGGCGCTTCTGCAGTCCTCGCACGTGCTGGAAGACGCGCAAAAGCACATGGCCGTCCATGGCGTGCAAGTCGGCGAGGTCAGGCTCGATCTCGCCGCCATGCTGAAACGCAAGGACGAGGTGGTCGGCGCCACCACCAAGGGCATCGAGTTCCTGTTCAAGAAGAACAAGATCGCCTGGCTGGTCGGCACGGCCGCCATCGACGGTCCCGGCAAGGCCACCGTCACCAAGGCCGACGGCGCCAAGGAAAGCGTCGAAGCGAAGAACATACTGATCGCCAGCGGATCGGAATCCATGCCGCTGCCCGGCGTCGAAGTCGACGAGAAGCAGATCGTCACCTCGACCGGCGCGCTGACCTTGGCTTCGGTGCCAAAGCGCATGGTGGTGATCGGCGGCGGCTATATCGGCCTGGAGATGGGCTCGGTGTGGCGCCGGCTGGGATCGGAAGTGACCGTGGTCGAGTTCCTCGACCGCATCGTGCCCGGCATGGATTCCGAAGTCGGCAAGCAGTTCCAGCGCGAGCTGGGCAAGCAGGGCATGAAGTTCAAGCTTGGCAGCAAGGTGACCGGCGCCGCCAAGGCCAAGAACGGCGTCACCCTGACACTGGAGCCGGCCAAGGGCGGCGAGAAGGAGACGCTGGAGACCGATGTCGTGCTGCTGTGCATCGGCCGGCGACCCTATGTCGAAGGGCTCGGCCTGGACAAGGCCGGCGTCAGGCTGGACGATCGCGGCCGCATCGAGGTCGACGGGAAATTCCAGACCAGCGTACCGGGCATCTACGCCATCGGCGACGTCATCGCCGGTCCGATGCTGGCGCACAAGGCGTCGGAGGAAGGCGTGGTCTGCGTCGAGATGATGACGGGCCAGGCCGGCCATATCGACCACAACAGGATTCCGGCCGTCGTCTACACCTACCCGGAAGTGGCCAGCGTCGGCCGCACCGAGGACCAGCTCAAGCAGGACGGCGTGTCCTACAAGTCGGGCAAGTATCCCTTCACCGCCGATCCGCGCAGCCGCGCCAACGCGCGCACCGAAGGCTTCGTGAAGATCCTGACGGATGCCAGTACCGACGAAGTGCTGGGCGTGCACATCATCGGCGCCGAGGCCGGCACCATGATCGCCGAAGCCGCTTTGGCGATGGAGTATCGCGCCTCGGCCGAGGACATCGCCCGCACCGTCCATGCCCATCCGACGGTCAGCGAGGCGGTCAAGGAAGCCGCATTGGCTGCCTGGGACAAGCCGATCCATCTGTGATCGCTTGCGTCTGACGCGTTTCGTTGCCTAGCCTGTCGCCAATGGACAGGGAGGCGACGTGGCGATCAGGGCTCTTTCGCGCATAGAAGGCCTGGCCGATATCGAGGCGCTGGAGCGGACGCCCTATGCCGAGCTCAATCCGGCCAGGACCGTGCTCGACGTGTTCGAGCAATCCGCCGCCCGCGCGCCCGACGATGTGGCGCTGGTCTATCTGCGCGACGCCGATCCGGACCAGCCGGTCGATCGCTTCACCTTTGCCGACATGCACCGGCGCGTCGTTCAGGCGGCCAACCTCTTCGCCTCGCTGGGCGTCGGACCCGGCGACACCGTATCGCTGCTGCTGCCGTCGCTGCCGCAGACCTATTTCGCGTTGTTCGGCGGGGCCGTTGCCGGCATCGCCAATCCGATCAACTTCCTGCTGTCGCCCGATCAGATCGCCGATCTGCTGCACGTCGCCAATACCAGGGTGCTGGTGGCGCTGGATCCGACACCGGGCTTCGACATCTGGCAAAAGGTCGAGGCGGTGCGCGAGCGGCTGCCCGGCCTGCGGCTTCTCTCCGTTTCGCAGTTCGCCGATCAGCTCAAGCGCCAGCAGTCGGATCGTCTGTCCGGCGTCTCAGCGCCGGCGCCCGAGCGCATCGCTGCCTACTATCACACCGGTGGCACCACCGGCTCGCCCAAGCTGGCGCAGCACAGCCACGCCAACCAGTGCTACACCGCCTGGGTCATTCCGCAGATGTTCGATCTCGGCCGCGACGACGTGGTGCTGAACGGCCTGCCGCTGTTCCACGTGGCGGGCTCGCTCGATTTCGGCCTTGCGGCCTTCGCCTCGGGCGGCACGGTCGTGCTGCCGACGGCGAGCGGGCTGCGCAACCCGGCGGTGATCGCCAATCATTGGCGCATCCTCGAACGGCACCGCGTGACCTGGATCGGGGGCGTGCCGACCTCGATGGCGGCGTTGCTCGAAGTGCCGGTCGGCGACGCCGACATTTCGCGCTTCAGCTTCGCCTGCTCCGGCGGCCAGGCGCTGCCGATCGAGACGGCGGTGGAGTTCCAACGTCGCTTCGGCCGGCCGATCCGGCAGGTGTTCGGCATGACCGAGTGCGCCGGGATCACGACCATCGTCCCGCGCCATGCCGCCAATCGCGTCGGCTCGGCCGGTCTGCGCCTGCCGTTCGAGGAGATCGCCATGGTCCGCCTCGACGGCGAGGGCGGCATCGCAAGCTTCTGCGCTCCGGGCGAAAGCGGCGTGCTGGCGATCAGAGGGCCGCACGTCTCGCCTGGCTATCGCGACAGCCGCCACGACAAGGGCACCTTCGTTGGAGATGGCTGGCTTGTCAGCGGCGATCTGGGCCATATCGACGCCGATGGCTGGCTGTTCGTCACCGGCCGCTCGAAGGACCTGATCATCCGCTCCGGCCACAACATCGACCCGGCCATTATAGAGGAGGCGGCCGCCGCACACCCGGCCGTACTGATCGCCGCAGCCGTCGGCATGCCCGACGAGTACGCCGGCGAACTGCCGGCCCTGTTCGTCAGCCTGCGTCCGGGCCACAGCGCCACGCCCGAGGAACTGCTCGATCACCTGGCCGGAACCATCGCCGAGCGTCCGGCGTTGCCCAGAACGGTGCAGATCGTCGACGCCATTCCCGTCACTGGCGTCGGCAAGGTGTTCAAGCCGGCTCTGCGCTGGCGCCTTGCGCGCGAGGTGCTGCTGGAGAGACTTCACGCCCTGGCGCTGGAAGGGGCGGTCTTCGAGGTCGAGGTCGGCGAGCGGGCCGGGGTTGGAACGCTGGCGACGATTGGCATCGGCGGCATTGCCGAAACCGAGCGCGCGGCACTTGGCGCACGCCTGTCGGCTTTGTTGGGAAAATTCGCCCTGAAATCGGAACTGCGCTGGCTCTAGGACGATCTTGTTTTGACACATCCAATGAACCATATCGCCTGAATGCGCGCCGCCATACGCAAACCCCTGCTGCTGACCCTGGCCTTTCTCTGCCTCGCCATGTCGGTGGTCGGATCGCTGCTGCCGATCCTGCAGGGCTGGATCTTTTTCGTCATCGCGATCTATCTGTTCGCCCGTGAATCGGAGATCGCACGGCGCGCGATCCGCTGGATGCGGGAGCGCTGGCCGTGGCTGTCGGAAAAGATCGATGCCGGCAGCCATCATCGCTGGGCGCCGAAGGATCTGCGGGAGATCGCCGAAATGACGGCGCCGCGGCACGGCAGTCAGACCGAAACGGCAAACCCGTCCTGACGCCGACGCCGGACTCGTTCCGGCCGCCCTCTGCTAAAGTCGCCGCCGCATGCGCGGCCTGAACCTGATCCTCACCATCTGCCTGGCTGAAGTTCTCTACCTTCTGCCCATGGCGACGTTCCCGGCATTGGTGCCAGATTTCGTCGAGCAATGGAGCCTCAGCAACACCGAGGCCGGATGGATCAGCGGCTCCTACTATCTTGGCTACATGCTGACCGTGCCGGTGCTGACGGCCCTGACCGACCGCTACGACGCACGCCTGGTTCTGCTGGCGGGCTGCCTGATCGGCGCTCTGGCGACATTCGGCTTCGCGCTCTTCGCCGACGGATTCTGGAGCGCCATGCTCTGGCGTACGCTGGGCGGCATCGGCCTGGCGGGGTCCTACATGCCCGGCCTCAAGGCGCTCAACGACCGCAACGACTCGCCGGTGCCCTCGCGCGGCATGGTGCTCTATACCTCGAGCTATTCGCTGGGTGTCGGTCTCTCCTTCCTCCTGGCCGGCGAAGCGCAGGCGGCATTGGGCTGGCAGGCCGCCTTCCATCTTGCCGCCGCGGGACCGGCGGCGGCTCTGCTGCTGATGCTGGTCGTGCTGCAGCCCAAGCGGCCGGTAGCGGCCGCTGCCAGCGGCCGGCTGCTGGATTTCCGTCCGGTCTTCGCCAACAAGGCGGCCTTGGGCTACATCCTGGGCTACACCGGGCATTGCCACGAGCTGATGGCGATGCGTGCCTGGATCGTCGCCTTCATGGCTTTTGCCGCCGCGCGCGCCGGCGGCGAGCCGACCGTCAGCGCCACGGTCATCGCCGCGATCGTCACTGTGATCGGCGTGCCGTCGAGCATCCTCGGCAACGAATTGTCGCTGCGCTTCGGGCGTCGGCGGGTGGTGACGGCGATCCTCGCCGTGTCGGCCTTGTTGTCGTGCGGCATCGGGATTGCCGCTGGCATTTCCTACTGGCTGGCGGTGGCCGCCGTGCTCCTGTACGCCGTCACCGTCACGGCCGATTCCGGCTCGCTCACCGCCGGCGCCATCTCGGCCGCGCCGTCGCACCAGCAGGGCGCGACGATGGCCGTCCATTCGACGCTCGGCATCGGCGTCTCGTTCATCGGCCCGCTGGTGGTCGGCGTCGTTCTCGATCTGGCCGGTGGCGGCGTGCTCGCCTGGGCGCTGGCCTTCCTCACCATGGGGGCGGGGGCCGCGATGGGCAGTCTGGCGGTCGCGAAACTGGCGCCGCGCACCTGACCTAGAGGCCGAACACCTCGGATGCCTCGGCCATGCCGCGCAGTTGATACCGGCCCAGGCTTGTCAGCCTTTCCGGCACCGCGGCGGCGAAGGAATCGGAGAACACCACCGTGCGGCCGATTTCCTTGGTCAGGCTTTCGAGCCGGCTCGCCTGGTTGACGGCGGGACCGATCACGGTGAAGTCCAGCCGGTCGTCGGCGCCGACATTGCCGAATTCGACTTCGCCCAGGTGCAGCGCCAGCCCGAAGCGCAGGAAGATCCCTTCGCCGGCGGCCAGTAGGTCGGCGTTCAGGTCGTTGTGGTTGGCGACCGCCTGCTCGGCGGCGACAAGGGCGCGCGCGCAGGTGTCCTCGGGGGTTTCCAGCACGGGGAACACGGCCAGCATGCCGTCGCCCATGAACTTCAGGATCTCGCCGCCATTGTCGGTCACGGCGCGGCCGATGCTGTCGAACCAGCGATTGAGAAGCTTGACGGTGTCTATGCGCGACAGAGATTCGGAAAGCTGCGTGAAGCCGCGCAGATCGCAGCACCAGATCGCGGCCGTGATGGTGTAGGAATCGCCGCGTTCTATCTGCCCGGCATACACCCTCTTCCCGGCGGTTGGGCCGAGATAGGAGTTCAGCAGGTTGTGCGAGATTTCGCGCAGCACGAAGCGTTCGGCCATCGGGCTCATCAGCGCTATCGCGCGGCCGGCCTTCGCCAGTTCCTCATCGCTGAAGCCGCCGTTGCGGCTGGTGGCGATCGAGCAGACCGCCGTGCGCGCCTCGTCGAGGAAGCGCAGCGGAAACATGCAGTAATCGGTGGCGCCCTGCTCGCGCAGCTCGTCCATCAGCGGCACGTCGGGGTGCGGCCGGTCGAGGCGGCGGCGGAACACTTGGCCGCTTTCGTCGACGAACCGGGTGGGACTGTTGACATAGGCCTGCGTCACCTGCTCGCCGGAGCGCGGCGCCGCACCCTGGGTGATCATGCCCTCGCGCCAGACCAGGAAGGTGCCGCTGGTGTCGGGATGCAGCGTCTCGAGCCCGAGATTGGAGCGCCATAGCGGTATGCCCATGCGCAGCAGCATGGCGCAGAACGAGGCGTAAAGCCCCGACACGTCCCTGGCGGCAGCGGCCTCGCGCTCCAGCCAGTCGAGCGCATGGTCGCTCATGGCTTGCGCCGTGCCCGCGGATGGGCGCTGGCGTAGATCGCGCCAAGACGCGCGGCGTCCACGGCGGTGTAGCGCTGGGTCGTCGACAGCGAGGTGTGCCCCAGCAATTCCTGGATCGAGCGCAGGTCGCCGCCGGCTCCAAGCAGATGCGTGGCGAAGGAATGGCGCAACGCGTGTGGCGTGGCGGTCTCCGGCAGGCCCAGCATGCCGCGCAGCCTGGCGACGGCGCGCTGGACGATGGCAGGATCGAGAGGCTTCCCGCGCGCGCCGCGAAACGCCGGCTCCTTTGCCGCAAGCTCGTAGGGGCACAGCCGCAGATAGGTCGCCGCCGCTTCGCGCACCGCCGGCAGGATCGGCACCACGCGCTGCTTGCCGCCCTTGCCGGTGACGCGCAGCGAGTCAGATCCGTTGGCCAGCCGCGCCAGGGTTTCCCGCGTCAGGCCGAGCGCCTCGCCGATGCGCAGGCCCGCACCGTAGAGCAGCAGCACGACGGCGGTGTCGCGCGCGCCGATCCATGGCTCGTCCGACATCTGCTCGATTTCCTCGACCAGATCGCCGGCCTCCTCGACCGTCAGGGCCTTGGGCACCGAGCGCGGCAGCTTCGGCGTCCGCAGCGCGCCGATCGCGGCGTTGGCGCACAGGCCGCGTCGATCGAGGAAGCGATAGAAGTTGCGCACGGTCGACAGGCTGCGCGCCGTCGAACTGCGCGCCATGCCGTTGCCGGCCCGCGCCGCGAGCCAGGCGCGGAAATCGGCCTGGGTCAGGCTTCGGAGAGTGTCGAGGCCGACGCTGCCCCCGCGGTGGCCGGCGACGAACGCGATGAAATCGGCGAGGTCGTGGCCATAGGCCTCGAGCGTGGCAGCGGCCATGCGCTTCTCGTCGGCGAGCCAGCCCCGCCATGCCGCGGCGGCGTTCGCCACGTCGGCTTGTGCGGCGAGGATCAGGCCGGCAGGTCGAGCCATGCCCTGATTGTGTGCTCCAGCACCTGGGCGAGGAAGAACAGCAGTTCGGTCGACTGGTCTTCGCTGAAGCCGTTGGGATCGTGCGAGCCGAACGCCAGCACGCCATCGGGCGCGCCGGCGCTGGGCTTGATGCGAACGAGGGCGGCGGACTGGATCTGATGCGCCAGCGGGCCGAAGATCGCCGGATCGCCCGGCGTGCCCGAACGCAGCCGCGCCGGCTGGCCGCGGCCCAGCACCGCGTCGACCGAGCCGGGCGCCAGCAGCATGACGCCGGGCGTCGCCGGCGTGCCGCCATGGGCGCCGGTCTCGACGCTCAACGTCACGACGTCGACGTCAAGCAGTCCGGCCAGTTCGCGCGTCACCAGATTGATCAGCCGCTCGAAACTGTCGGCGGCGATGATGGCGACCACGGCGGCGTGGATGCGCATCTGCACCGACTGGTTGGTGCGCGTGGTGTTGATCAGCTCGCTCTGGTACGAGCGCAGACGGTCGACTTCCTTGCGCAGGCGCTCCAGCATGAAATGCTGCATGTCGATGACGCCATCGCCGTTGCGGCGGACCGGCGGCGTCAGCGCCTCGATCAGATCGGGGTTTTCGACCAGGAAGTCGGGATGTGCCCGCAGATAGGCGGCGACGTCGGCGGCCGTCAGTGCGGCGCTTGCCTTGCGGGTCGATTCACTGTGCTGCGACATCGTTACTCTGTGCTTTGTCGTGCGGCAGCTTACACCGGACGGCGGCCGGGCGCGAACGCTGCGTTCGGCGTGCGTTCAAAGGATCGATTGGCCGGTCTTGGCCCAGTCGGCCAGGAACGCCGCCAACCCCTTGTCGGTCAGCGGATGCGAGAACAGCTGGCGCAGAATGTTCGGCGGCACGGTGGCGACGTCGGCGCCGAGCTTGGCCGCCTCGACGACGTGCTGCGGTCCGCGCACCGAAGCGACCAGCACCTCGGTCTGGAAGGACGGAAACTGGTTGTAGATCTCGACGATGTCGGCGATCAGCGCCATGCCATTCTCGCCGATATCGTCGAGGCGACCAACGAAAGGCGAGACGAAGGCGGCGCCAGCCTTGGCGGCGAGTATCGCCTGCGCGGCGGAGAAGCACAGCGTGACGTTGACCATGATGCCTTCGGAGCTGAAGGCCTTGCACGCCTTGAGCCCGTCCGGCGTCAGCGGCACCTTGACGGCGATGTTGTTATTGCGGCCGATGCCGATGGCATGCAGCTTCTTGCCTTCCTTGATCATGGTCGGCGCGTCGGTCGCGGTAACCTCGGCGCTGACGGGGCCGGGCACCAGATCGGCGATCTCGCGGATGACGTCGAGCATCGGCCGGCCGGTCTTGGCCATCAGCGACGGATTGGTGGTGACGCCGTCGAGCAGGCCGGAGGCGGCGAGATCGCGGATTTCCGCCACATCGGCAGTATCGACGAAGAATTTCATGGTGATGCTCCAGAGCAGGGTCTGCCGGCTTGTGGCGAGGCCGGGCGCGGCCGCCTAAAGTGCCGCCATGTCGCGTCCGCCGCCTGCCGATCTTTCTAGTCAAACGCCTCCCGAGCGGCAAGCGCCGCCCGAGCGTGGCATGAGCGCGGCTGGGGAAAACGTCGAGCGGGCCATATCGGGCCGTGCGCGCGTATTGCTGCCTTTGCCGGTGGGCGACGGCTACGACTACGCCATACCGTCCGACATGACGATTGCCGAGGGCGATTTCGTTGAGGTGCCGCTGGGCCGCCGGCGTCTCACCGGCGTAGTCTGGGGAGAAGGCACGGCGGCGCTTGCGGCCGACCGCATCAAGCCGATCGCCGGCAAATTGCCGACGCAGCCGATGACTTCGGCCATGCGGCGGCTGGTCGACTGGATCGCGCGCTACACCCTGTCGCCGCCGGGCGCCGTGCTGCGCATGGCGATGAGCGTGCCCGATGCGCTGCTGCCGGCGCGGCCGACCCTGCTCTATCGCCTGGCGGCCGGCGGGCCCCCGGCCGACCTCAAGCTGACGGCGGCGCGCAAGCGGGCGCTGGAATTCATGGCCGAGGCGCCGGCATTGCCGGCCGCCGATATCGCCCGCGCCGCCGGCATTGGCGTCGGCGTCGTCAAGGGCATGCAGTCTGCAGGCCTGATCGAACCGGTATGGCAAACGACCGAACCGCTGCCGCAGCAGCCCGACCATACCCATCCGGGGCCCGAACTGTCGGTTGCCCAGGCCGAAGCGGCGCGGGCGCTCGCCGCCGCCGTCGAGGCGCGCGAATTCGCGGTGACGCTGCTCGATGGCGTGCCGGGCGCGGGCAAGACCGAGGTCTATTTCGAGGCCGTCGCCGCCGCTTTGCGTCAGGGCCGTCAGGTTCTGGTGCTGCTGCCGGAGATCGCGCTGTCGGCGCAATGGCTGCGCCGCTTCGAGCAGCGCTTCGGGGCGCTGCCCTGCGAATGGCATTCCGACCTGACCGGACTGGAACGCCGGCGCGGCTGGCGCGCGGTGCAGTCGGGGGCGGCGCGGGTCGTGGTCGGCGCCCGGTCAGCGCTGTTCCTGCCGTTCCGCGATCTCGGCCTGATCGTCGTCGACGAGGAGCATGAAAGCGCCTTCAAGCAGGAGGACGGCGTCATCTACAACGCCCGCGACATGGCGATCGTGCGGGCGCGGTTCGAGAATGCGCCGGCGATCCTGGTGTCGGCGACGCCGTCGCTGGAAACCGTCGTCAACGCCGAAAGCGGCCGCTATGGGCTGCAGCACTTGCCGGCGCGTCACGGCGGGGCGGCGATGGCGACCATCGAAGCGATCGACCTGCGCCGCCATCCGCCGCAGCGCGGCCAGTTCCTTTCGCCGCCGTTGCTGCAGGCGGTTGCCGGCACTTTGCAGGCGGGCAAGCAGGCGCTGCTGTTCATCAACCGGCGTGGCTATGCGCCGCTGACACTGTGCCGTACCTGCGGCCATCGCGTGGAATGTCCCAACTGCACGGCCTGGCTGGTCGAACACCGATTCCGCGGCCGGCTGATCTGCCATCATTGCGGCTTCAACCAGGCGCGGCCGACGCATTGTCCCTCCTGCGGCGCCGAGGACAGCCTCGTCGCCTGCGGGCCCGGCGTCGAGCGGCTGCACGAGGAGGTGCGGCTGCATTTTCCCGACGCGCGTGCTCTGGTGCTGGCCTCCGATCTGATCGCCGGGCCGCGGGCGGCGCAGGAACTGATCCGGCAGATCGCCGAGCACGAGGTCGATCTGGTGATCGGCACGCAGATCGTCGCCAAGGGCCATCATTTTCCCGATCTGGCGCTGGTTGGCGTCGTCGACGCCGATCTCGGCCTGTCGGGCGGCGATCTGCGGGCGGCCGAGCGCACTTTCCAGCTCCTGTACCAGGTCGCCGGCCGCGCCGGGCGGGCCAACGGCGACGGGCATGCCTTGCTGCAGACCTGGCAGCCCGAACACCCGGTCATCCAGGCGCTGGCAAGCGGCCAGCGCGAGCGCTTCCTGTCGGCGGAGAAACAGGCCCGCGCCGCTGCCGGCATGCCGCCCTATGGCCGGCTGGCGGCGTTGATTCTATCCGCGGCCGACGAGGGGCAGGTGGATGCCGCATCCCGAGCCCTGGCCGCGGCGGCGCCGCATTTCGAGGGCGTAAGGGTGCTGGGACCGGCCCCCGCCCCGTTGGCATTGCTGCGCGGGCGGCACCGCCGGCGCCTGTTGCTAAAGACCCGTCGCGAGGTCGACATCCAGGCCATTTTGCTGCAGTGGCTAGCGGCGGTTTCGCTGCCTGGATCGGTGCGTCTGCAGATCGATGTCGATCCGTATAGTTTCCTTTGATTTCAACACCTTGTTGGAGTTCCGCCGGATCGACCCAAGTGGCCTTTTGGCGCGGCAAGGCCGCTTGCAACGCAATAGAGCGTGTGTTACCAAACGCTCGCCGTCGCGCCGGGGGTAGGAACGGACTGCGGTAGGTTGCTAAAACGCCTTTAAAATCAGCCTCTTATCTTACTCTCAGCTTAAGTTGGGAACGGACGGAAAATGACTGCCGAGGCCTCCGGTCGATCAAGCCTTGCCCAGCGCTATGCCAGCGCTCTTTTCGATCTTGCCGACGAGGCCAAGCAGCTCGATTCCGTGGCGAGCGATCTGACGACCCTGCGGGGCGCGATCGACGCCAGTGCCGATCTGAGGCGCCTGATCGCCAGCCCGGTGCTGAGCCGCGACGACCAGAGCAAGGCCATTCTGGCGGTGGTGCAGTCGCTGCAGGTGTCGTCGCTGACCTCCAATTTCATCGGCATCGTCGCCCAGAAGCGCCGCCTCGCCGCGCTGCCGGGCATGATCGCCGCTTTCCTGGCCGAACTGTCGCGCCGTCGCGGCGAGACCACGGCCGAAGTCGTTTCCGCCACGCCCCTGAACGAGCAGCAGCAGGCCAGGCTGGCCGAGGTTCTGCGCGGGATGGTCGGCGGCAAGGTAACGATCGACGCGCGCGTCGATCAGGACATTCTGGGCGGGCTGGTCGTCAAGGTCGGCTCGCGCATGTTCGATTCTTCGATACGCACCAAGCTGCAGCGTCTGCAGCTTGCCATGAAGGGAGTTGGGTGATGGATATCCGCGCCTCCGAAATTTCGGCGATCCTCAAGCAGCAGATCGCCAATTTTGGCACCGAGGCCGAAGTGGCCGAGGTCGGCCAGGTGTTGTCGGTCGGCGACGGCATCGCGCGCGTCTACGGCCTGGACAATGTCCAGGCCGGCGAGATGGTCGAGTTTCCCGGCGGCATCAAGGGCATGGCGCTGAACCTCGAGACCGACAACGTCGGCGTCGTGATTTTCGGCGACGACCGCGCGATCCGCGAAGGCGACGTCGTCAAGCGCACCGGCACCATCGTCGACGTTCCGGTCGGCAAGGGCCTGCTCGGCCGCGTCGTCGACGCGCTGGGCAACCCGATCGACGGCAAGGGCCCGATCACCGACGCCAAGCGCATGCGCGTCGAGGTCAAGGCGCCGGGCATCATTCCGCGCAAGTCGGTGCACGAGCCGATGCAGACCGGCCTCAAGGCCATCGACAGCCTGGTGCCCGTCGGTCGCGGCCAGCGCGAGCTGATCATCGGCGATCGCCAGACCGGCAAGACCGCCGTCGCCATCGACACCTTCATCAACCAGAAGGGCATCAACGCCAGCGGCGACGAATCGAAGAAGCTGTATTGCATCTACGTCGCCGTCGGCCAGAAGCGTTCGACCGTGGCGCAGATCGTCAAGACCCTGGAAGACGCCGGCGCGATGGAATACTCCATCGTCGTCGCCGCCACCGCCTCCGAGCCGGCGCCGCTGCAGTTCCTGGCGCCGTACACCGGCTGCACCATGGGCGAGTTCTTCCGCGACAACGGCATGCACGCGCTGATCGTGTACGACGATCTGTCGAAGCAGGCCGTCGCCTATCGCCAGATGTCGCTGCTGCTGCGCCGCCCGCCGGGCCGCGAAGCCTATCCGGGCGACGTCTTCTATCTGCATTCGCGCCTGCTCGAGCGCGCCGCCAAGATGAACGAGGACAACGGTGCGGGCTCGCTGACGGCGCTGCCGGTCATCGAAACCCAGGCCGGCGACGTCTCGGCCTACATTCCGACCAACGTCATCTCGATCACCGACGGCCAGATCTTCCTCGAGACCGAACTGTTCTACCAGGGCATCCGTCCCGCCATTAACGTCGGCATCTCGGTGTCGCGCGTGGGCTCGGCGGCGCAGATCAAGGCGATGAAGCAGGTGGCCGGCTCGATCAAGCTGGAGCTGGCGCAGTATCGCGAAATGGCGGCCTTCGCGCAGTTCGCTTCCGACCTCGACGCCTCGACGCAGAAGCTGCTCAACCGCGGCGCCCGCCTGACCGAGCTGCTGAAGCAGCCGCAGTTCAAGCCGATGCCGGTCGAGGAGCAGGTGGTGGCGATTTTCGCCGGCGTGCGCGGCTTCCTCGACGTCGTTCCGACGTCCCGAATCAACGAGTTCGAGCAGAAGATGCTCGACGAGTTGCGGGCTTCGGGCGACGGCATCCTCGAGGCGGTGCGCAACGAGAAGCAGCTCTCGCCGGAAACCGAGAACAAGCTGAAGTCCTTCCTCGAAGGCTTCGTTCGCAAGTTCGCCTGATCCTGAAACACTGAGGCCGGGAACGGCGCTAGGCGGAGCGGGACATGCCGAGCTTGAAGGAATATCGCCTGAGGATCCGAAGCGTCCGCTCGACGCAGAAGATCACCAAGGCCATGAAGATGGTGGCGGCGGCCAAGCTGCGACGCGCCCAGGAGCAGGCCCAGGCGGCCCGGCCCTATGCCGAACGCATGGAGCGGATGCTGGCGTCGCTGGCCGCAAACGTGCGCGGCATGGCGGGCGCCCCGGCGCTGCTGGCCGGCACGGGTTCGGACCAGCGCCACCTGATCATCGTGGCGACGTCCGATCGCGGACTGTGCGGCTCGTTCAACTCCTCGATCGTCCGCGAGGCGCGCCGCGTCATCCGCACTCTCGTCGCCGAGGGCAAGGAAGTCCGCGTTCTGTGCGTCGGGCGCAAGGGCCGCGACCAACTGCGCCGCGACTTCTCCTCGCTGATCGTCGGCACCATCGACGACGTCGGCCGCAAGCGCTTGGCGTTCGGCGACGCGGTGCGCGTTACAGACCGGATCGCGACGATGTTCGCCGCCGGGGAGTTCGACGTCGCGACCGTGATCTACAACCGCTTCAAGTCGGCCATAAGCCAGATCGTCACCGTGCAGCAGCTCGTGCCGCTGCCGCCGCTAGCCGAGACGCCGGCCGAGACGACGACCGGCGAAGCCAAGGCGGTCTACATCTTCGAGCCGAGCGAGGAGCGCATCCTGGCTGAGCTGTTGCCGCGCAACCTGCGGGTCCAGATGTTCCGGGCGCTGCTCGAGAACGCGGCCTCCGAACAGGGCGCGCGCATGACGGCGATGGACAACGCCACGCGCAACGCCGGCGACATGATCAACGGACTGACGCAGAGCTACAACCGCCAGCGCCAGGCCGTCATCACCAAGGAACTCATCGAAATCATCTCCGGCGCCGAAGCGCTGTAGATCCCGTTCAATTAGAGACAAGCAACCCGCGAGGGCGTCATCATGGCAGGCAACAACATCGGCAAGATTACCCAGGTCACCGGCGCGGTGGTGGACGTGCAGTTCGAAGGCGAACTCCCGGCCATTCTGAACGCGCTGCACGTCCAGCACGAGAACAAGACGCTGGTGCTGGAAGTGGCGCAGCATCTGGGCGAATCGACGGTGCGCACCATCGCCATGGACACCACCGACGGCCTGGTGCGCGGCCAGAAGGTCGTCGATTCGGGCAACGCCATCCAGGTGCCGGTCGGACCCGAGACGCTGGGCCGCATCATCAACGTCATCGGCGAGCCGATCGACGAGCGCGGGCCGCTCAACGCCAAGAAGACCTCGCCGATCCATCGCGCGGCGCCCGAGTTCGTCGAGCAGTCGACCGAGGCGCAGATCCTGGTCACCGGCATCAAGGTCATCGATCTGCTTGCGCCCTACGCCCGCGGCGGCAAGATCGGCCTGTTCGGCGGCGCCGGCGTCGGCAAGACGGTGCTGATTCAGGAACTGATCAACAACGTCGCCAAGGCGCATGGCGGCGTGTCGGTGTTCGCCGGCGTCGGCGAGCGCACCCGCGAGGGCAACGACCTCTACCACGAGATGCGCGATTCGGGCGTCATCAAGGTCGACGGCCCCGGATCGAAAGTGGCGCTGGTGTATGGCCAGATGAACGAGCCGCCGGGCGCGCGCGCCCGCGTCGGCCTGACCGGCCTGACCGTTGCCGAGTATTTCCGCGACGAGGAAGGCCAGGACGTGCTGTTCTTCGTCGACAACATCTTCCGCTTCACCCAGGCCGGCTCGGAAGTGTCGGCGCTGCTGGGCCGCATTCCCTCGGCGGTGGGCTACCAGCCGACCCTGGCCACCGACATGGGCAATCTGCAGGAGCGCATCACCACCACCAAGAAGGGCTCGATCACCTCGGTGCAGGCCATCTACGTGCCGGCCGACGACTTGACCGACCCGGCGCCGGCGACCTCGTTCGCCCATCTGGACGCCACCACCGTGCTGTCGCGCCAGATCGCGGAACTGGGCATCTATCCGGCGGTCGATCCGCTCGACTCGACCTCGCGCATGCTCGACCCGCGCGTCGTCGGCGAGGAGCACTACCAGGTGGCGCGCGACGTGCAGCGCGTGCTGCAGACCTACAAGTCGCTGCAGGACATCATCGCCATTCTCGGCATGGACGAGCTTTCGGAAGAGGACAAGCAGGTCGTCGCCCGGGCGCGCAAGATCCAGCGCTTCCTCAGCCAGCCTTTCCACGTCGCCGAGGTCTTCACCGGCTTCCCCGGCGTGCTGGTCAGCCTCGCCGACACCATCAAGGCCTTCAAGATGATCGTCGCCGGCGAGTGCGACGACATTCCGGAAGCCGCGTTCTACATGGTGGGCACGATCGAGGACGCCATCGCCAAGGCCAAGAAGATGGCGGCGGACGCGGCCTAAGGCGTCGCCGAAGAGCAGCAGGGAAGAGTGACATGGCGGGCAAGGTGACGTTCGAACTGGTATCGCCGGAACGGCTTCTGGAAGCCACCGAGGCCGACATGGTGGTCGTGCCCGGGAGCGAAGGCGATTTCGGCGTCCTGCCCGGCCACGTGCCGCTGATCTCGACGCTGCGCCCCGGCGTCATCGAGGTCTACGACGGCCAGACCGTACGCGAGCGCATCATGGTGACGGGCGGCTTCGCCGAGGTGTCGAACGACCGGCTTACTGTCCTGGTCGAGGAGGCCATGCCGCTGGCGGACGTCACCGCCGCCCAGCTCGAGGGCAAGGTGCGAGAGGCCGAGGAGGCGATCAGCGGCGCCGCCGACCCGGTTGCCCGGGAAAGCGCACAAAAACAATTGCTTATGGCTCAGGACCTGCGGCGGGCGTTCGATTTCTACGCCGGTCGATGACGGGTTGCCAAATCCGGCCGCTGCACTCATCTTAAACGCTGTCGGTTTGTATCAGGATGCCGTTTCGGTGCGAGCCGATTCGGGAACCATGAGCCGCTAGGGCGGTTTGTTGGGCCAACAACAACGAGCAGGCCGAGACGATGAAGCAATGGACGCTCGATGATATCCCTTGGGAGAAATTCGACCGATCCAAGGTCGATCCCGAGATTCTCCGCGTGATCAAGGCGGCCGCCATGGTCGAGCACAATGGCACCGACTATGGCGTTTATCTGTGCAACGTGTTTTCCGGCGACGACGAGTTCAAGGCGGCGACCCATGATTGGGCGATCGAGGAGGTTCAGCACGGTCAGGCGCTCGGTCGCTGGGCGGAGCTGGCCGATCCGACCTTCGACTTCAAGGCAGCGTTCGCCCGCTTCCGCGATGGCTACAAGCTGCCGCTGGACGCCACCAAATCGGTGCGCGGCAGCCTGGCCGGCGAGCTGATGGCGCGCTGCATCGTCGAAACCGGCACCAGTTCCTATTATACCGCGCTGCGCGACGCCACCGACGAGCCGGTGCTGAAGGAAATCTGCGCCCGGATCGCCGCGGACGAGTTGCGCCACTACAAGCTCTTCTACAGCCACATGCGCCGGTACGTCGAAAAGGAAGGTCTCGGGTTCTGGGGCCGCCTGCGGGTCGGTCTGTCGCGCATCTTCGAAACCGAGGACGACGAGCTGGCCTATGCCTACTACGCCGCCAATGGCGGCTCGGAGGCGTATGACCGGCGCGCCAATACCCATGCGCACGCCCTGCGCGCCTATCGCGTCTATCGCCAGCCGCATCTGCAGCGGGCCATCGCCATGGTGTTCAAGGCGCTCGGTCTCAAGCCGCATGGCAGGCTGAGCGGCCTGGCCCTGAGCGCGGCGTGGGGCTTCATGCGCTGGCGCGTCTCGCGCCTGCAGCGCGCAGCGGTCTAGAGCGGACGGCCGGACGTCGACGCGGGCCGATCAAGCTTCCGGCGAGTTCTCCGCCAGCACCGGGGCGAATTCCTCGAGCACGGCGCGATAGAGATCGCGCTTGAACGGCACGATCAACGACACGATGCTGTCGGCCGCCGCCCATTGCCAGCGCGAAAACTCCGGGTGTTTCGTCGCGATGTTGATGTCGTCGTCCTGGCCGGTGAAGCGCATGGCGAACCATTTCTGCGACTGGCCCTTCCAGCGGCCACGCCACAGCTTGCGCCGCAGCTCGGGCGGCAGATCGTAGGTCAGCCAGCCGGCGCTTTCGGCCACGATGACCGCCTTGGCGGTCCCGACCTCCTCCTCAAGTTCCCGCATCGCCGCCTCGGGCGGCGTCTCGCCCTTGTCGATGCCGCCCTGCGGCATTTGCCAGGCGGGCGAGGGCATGTCGCGACGCTGGCCGACGAATATGCGGCTATGCCGGTCGAGCAGCATGATGCCGACGTTGTGGCGGTAGCCGGGGGGAGGCGTGTCGGAGGCAATCATCTGCGGCCGTCGCGGTCGTCGCGGTTGCGGGAGGGGCGTCCCACCAGTCTAGCTCAACGGCCGGCTTTCGATACAGCGGCGCCGTGGCGGGCAACGCGCTGCTGGCACAGATCCTTGCATTCGGTAACGCCCGTGATCGGCGCCAGCACGAAGCCGCGCTGGCTGACGGTGCGGCTCCAGTCGACCAGCCGGCGCAGATTGTCGGGGAAAGCCACCGCCATGGCGACGCCGAATCCGGCGCGCTGGGTCAGGGCTTCCAGCTGCTGCAGGTTGCGGTCGAGGGCCGCGACGCCGGGTTCGGAATCGAGGAAACCGCGGCTCTTGGCGAAGGGCAGGCCCAGCGTGTCGGCCTGCTGCTGCACTACGTTCGATCGCGCCTGGCGCGAATCCACCACCATCAGCCCGCGCCCCGCGATCTCCTGCAGCACCGGAATGATCTGCTGGCCGGCGCCCAGCAGCTTCTCGCCTTCCCAGGTCACCACCCCGACATAGCCGCTGGCGCGGCTCAGCACCCAGCGCAGCCGATCGAGATTCTCCGACGAGCTCGCCTGGGTGGAGAGCATGCGCGGTCCCAGCCCCTGATCGGCATCGGTGCCGCCCTCGAGCGGCAGGCTGATCAGCACCTCATGGCCGAACTGCCGCGCCAGCGCGACCCAGCGCTGGAGTTCCGGCGCATAGGGCACGAACGCCAGGGTGATCTCGGCCGGCAATTGCACGATGGCGTCTTCCGTCACCTGCGGGCTGAGGCCGAGACCGGTGACGATCAGGCCGATGCGCGGCTTCCTCGTGCCGTGATCGAAACGGCTGTTGTTGAGAATCCAGGGCAGGCGGCCGTCAGGCGCGATGCGCGGCAGCGGGCCGTAGGGTCCCTGCTCGATCAGGGCGGCCGGCGTCGAACCGCCCGCGGCGGCGGCGACCGTCGCGGCGGGCTTGTCGGCGCCTGGTGCCGGCGGCGCCGGCTTCTCGGGCGGCGGCGGCGGATAGAGCGTGGCCCGGGAAGGCACAGGCTCGGGCGCCGGCGGCGGCTTGTCTGGCGCAGGTGCGGGCACGGTTTCCGTGCCGGTGGCGGCCGGCGGTTCGGCTTGAGGAGCTGCCGGCCGGGCGGCGGGCGGCTCGGCCGGACGAGGTGGCGGCCCAGCCGCGGGCGCGGGCGGAATGGCGCGCGTCGCCGAACCTGCCGGAGTGCCGCTTGCGGGTGGGATCGCCGCCGTGGCGGAGTTCGCCGGGCGCAGACTGACCACGGTTTCGCTGCGGTCGCGGCCCAGCAGCACGACCCCGAGCGCCGCCGCTATCAGGGCGAACAGGATGACATAGGCGATGAGCAGGGCCCCCACGCCCTTGCGCGCCACCGTCATGCCGCCGCCTCTGCCCGTCGTCCGGTGGCGAACCGGCCGCTACGGGAAGACGCGGCTTCAGTTGCCGCGTTGCCCATAGAGCGCGATGCCCCGGATCAGATCGACGGCACGAGCCAGCTGGTAGTCGGCCGGCTTCTTTTCCGTCGCCGCGGCGTCGGCCGCTGGCGCGCCGTTGGCCGGCGGCGTCGCATTGCTCTGCCCCGGTTCGGCCGGCTTGGGTTCGGCCGGCTTCGGCTCGTTCGGCCTCGACGCCGGCGGATTGGCCGGCGCCGGCGTGGCGGCCGGCGGCGCGGCCTGCTCGCCGGGCTGGCTGGGATTGCGCAGCGCGCCGCGCAGGTTCTCCTCGCGGCGCATCAGCGGATTGGGCTCGACCGCCTCGATCCGCGCCTGCTCGACGACGATGTCGGGGTCGATGCCCTTGGCCTGGATCGAGCGGCCGGACGGCGTGTAGTAGCGGGCCGTGGTGAGCCGCATGGCGCCGCCGCCGGCGACCGGAATGATGGTCTGCACCGAGCCCTTGCCGAAGGAGCGGGTCCCGAGAAGGATGGCGCGGCGATGGTCCTGCAGCGCGCCGGCGACGATCTCCGACGCCGAGGCCGAGCCGCCGTTGATCAGCACGACGATAGGCAGGCCGTTGGCGAGATCGCCGGGCTTGGCATTGGCGCGGCTGCCCTCGCCGTCGCGCCGCGAGCGGGTCGAGACGATTTCGCCCTTCTCGAGAAAAGCGTCCGA
>JBFWZG010000035.1:0-25877 GCA_050185515.1 Reyranellaceae bacterium | reverse complement strand
ATCTGATGAAGATGAAGGCCGTCCTGTGGAAGGACGAGTCGCTGGGCGCGGAATTCTACGAAGCCGAAATCCCGGCCAATCTGGCCGAGCAGGCCGCCGAGTATCGCATGAAGCTGCTCGAGACGGCGGTCGAGCAGGACGACGAGGCGCTGGAAGCCTATCTCGGCGGCCAGGAACCTGATCTGGCGACGCTGAAGAAGTGCATCCGCAAGGGCACGATCGCGGCCGCCTTCGTGCCGGTTCTGTGCGGCTCGGCCTTCAAGAACAAGGGCGTCCAGCCGCTGCTCGACGCCGTCGTCGACTTCCTGCCCTCGCCGATCGACGTGCCTGACGTCAAGGGCCACAAGATGGACAGCGAAGAGCCAGACACCCGGCCGACCAGCGATGACGCGCCGTTCTCGGCGCTGGCGTTCAAGATCATGACCGACCCGTTCGTCGGCTCGCTGACTTTCACCCGCATCTATTCGGGCGTTCTTGAGTCGGCCTCTGGCGTTCTCAACTCGACCAAGGACAAGCGCGAGCGCATCGGCCGCATGCTGCTGATGCATGCGAACAATCGCGAGGACATCAAGCTGGCGCGCGCCGGCGACATCGTCGCCCTGGCGGGCCTCAAGTCCGTGACCACCGGCGACACGCTGTGCGATCCCAGCAATCCAATCATCCTCGAGCGCATGGATTTCCCCGATCCCGTCATCGAGCTGGCGGTGGAGCCGAAGTCCAAGGCCGACCAGGAGAAGATGGGTCAGGCTCTGGCGCGTCTGGCGCAGGAGGATCCGACCTTCCGCGTTACGACCGACCCGGAGTCGGGCCAGACCGTGATCAAGGGCATGGGCGAACTCCATCTCGAGATCAAGGTCGATATCCTGAAGCGGCAGTACAAGGTCGAGTGCAACGTCGGCGCGCCGCAGGTGGCCTATCGCGAGACCATCTCCAAGCGGGCCGAGATCGACTACACCCACAAGAAGCAGAGCGGCGGCTCGGGCCAGTTCGCCCGCGTCAAGCTCGTGTTCGAGCCCCAAGAGCCCGGCGCCGGCTACAAGTTCGAGAGCGAAATTGTCGGCGGCGCGGTGCCGAAGGAATTCATCCCGGGCGTCCAGAAGGGCCTGGAGTCCTCGCGCGACAGCGGCGTGCTCGCCGGCTTCCCGCTGATCGACTTCAAGGCCACGCTGATCGACGGTGCCTATCACGACGTCGACTCGAGCGTGCTGGCTTTCGAAATCGCCGCCCGTGCTGCGTTCCGCGAGGGCATTCCCAAGGCGGCGCCGAAGCTGCTCGAGCCGATCATGAAGGTCGAAGTGGTGACGCCGGAAGAATACATGGGCGACTGCATCGGCGATCTGAACAGCCGTCGCGGACAGATCCAGGGCATGGAAGCGCGCGGCAACGCGCAGGTCATCAACGCCATGGTGCCGCTCGCCAACATGTTCGGCTACGTCAATACCCTGCGGTCGATGACCCAGGGGCGGGCGGCCTACACAATGACGTTCGACCACTACGCGGCCGTGCCGCAGGCGGTGGCCGACGAAGTCGTGGCCAAGCTGGCCTGAGTTGTCGCATTCGGAATCAACCCGATCTCAGAGGGATTGAAGGGCAATGAGCAAGTCGAAGTTCGAGCGGAACAAGCCGCACTGCAACATCGGGACGATCGGCCATGTCGATCATGGCAAGACGTCGTTGACGGCTGCGATCACGAAGGTGCTTGCGGAGAGCGGCGGGGCGACGTTCATGGCCTACGACATGATCGACAAGGCGCCTGAGGAGAAGGCGCGCGGCATCACGATCAACACGGCGCATGTTGAGTACGAGACGACGAACCGGCACTACGCGCATGTCGACTGCCCGGGGCACGCGGACTACGTGAAGAACATGATCACGGGCGCGGCGCAGATGGACGGTGCGATCCTGGTGGTTTCGGCGGCGGACGGCCCGATGCCGCAGACGCGCGAGCACATTCTTCTGGCGCGCCAGGTCGGCGTTCCGGCGCTGGTCGTGTTCCTGAACAAGTGCGACATGGTGGACGATCCGGAGCTTCTGGACCTGGTGGAGATGGAGGTTCGCGAGCTTCTGTCGAAGTACGACTTCCCGGGCGACGATGTTCCTGTGATCCGGGGCTCGGCGCTGATGGCGCTTGAGAACAAGGAGCCGGATCTGGGGGCGAAGGCTGTGCTGAAGCTGATGGAGGCTGTGGACAGCTACATTCCGCAGCCGACGCGTCCGAAGGACAAGCCTTTCCTGATGCCGATCGAGGACGTGTTCTCGATCTCGGGCCGCGGCACGGTCGTGACGGGCCGCGTCGAGCGTGGCATCGTGAAGGTTGGCGACGAAGTGGAGATCGTGGGGCTTAAGGACACGACGAAGACGACGATCACGGGCGTCGAGATGTTCCGCAAGCTGCTGGATTCGGGCGAGGCTGGCGACAACATCGGGGCGCTGCTGCGCGGGACGAAGCGCGAGGAGGTCGAGCGCGGCCAGGTTCTGGCGGCGCCGGGTTCGATCACGCCGCACACGCAGTTCATGGCGGAAGCCTACATCCTGACGAAGGAGGAGGGCGGTCGCCACACGCCGTTCTTCACCAACTATCGTCCGCAGTTCTACTTCCGGACGACAGACGTTACGGGGATCGTGAAGCTTCCCGAGGGCACGGAGATGGTGATGCCGGGGGACAACGTGTCGATGGAAGTCGACCTGATCCAGCCGATCGCCATGGACGAGGGCCTGCGCTTCGCCATCCGCGAGGGCGGCCGCACCGTCGGCGCCGGCGTCGTCGCAAAAATCATCAAGTAACGAAAGCACAACGACGGCCCGGGCGAGCGGGCCGTCGCAGCGAGAAGCGAGCGTAGAGCCATGGAAAGTCAGAACATCCGCATCAGGCTGAAGGCCTTCGATCATCGCGTGCTCGATCAGTCGACGAGCGAGATCGTGAATACCGCCAAGCGGACTGGCGCGCGCGTGCGCGGGCCGATCCCGCTGCCGACGCGGATCGAGAAGTTCACGGTCAACCGTTCGCCGCACATCGACAAGAAGTCGCGCGAGCAGTTCGAAATCCGGACCCACAAGCGGGTGCTCGACATCGTCGAGCCGACGCCGCAAACGGTCGATGCCCTGATGAAGCTGGATCTGGCGGCCGGTGTGGACGTCGAGATCAAGCTGGGTCACTGACCGGCGCGCAGAGCGAAGGAATATTGAGATGCGGAGCGGTCTAATCGCGCAGAAGGTCGGCATGACGCGCTTCTTCACTGAAGCGGGTGAGGACGTGCCGGTCACCGTGCTGAAAGTTGACAACGTGCAGGTCGTGGCCGTGCGCACGCCAGAGAAGGACGGCTATGCCGCCGTCCAGCTCGGCATCGGCCAGGCAAAGGTCAAGAACGTGACCAAGCCGATGCGCGGGCACTACGCCAAGGCGAAGGTCGAACCGAAGCGCAAGCTGGTTGAATTCCGTGTGTCGCCGGACGCGCTGATCGACGTCGGCGCGGAGCTGTCGGCGGAACATTTCGTCGCCGGCCAGTTCGTCGATGTCACCGGCACCTCGATCGGCAAGGGTTTCGCCGGCGCCATGAAGCGCTGGAACTTCCGCGGCCTCGAGGCCAGCCACGGCGTTTCGGTGTCGCATCGTTCGCACGGTTCAACCGGCAATCGCCAGGACCCGGGCCGCACCTTCCCGAACAAGAAGATGGCCGGCCACCTGGGCAGCGAGCGGGTGACGACACTGAATCTGAAGGTCGTCGCCACCGACGCCGATCGCAACCTGATCATGGTGCGCGGCGCCATACCGGGCCATGACGGCGGCTACGTCCTGGTGCGCGATGCGGTCAAGCGCAAGGCGCCGAAGGACCTGCCGTTCCCGGCCGGCCTGCGCGGCGCGGCGACGGCCGATGCGGCGGCGGACGCGCCGGCCGCCGAAAGCAAGGAATAACCAGCCATGAAACTGGACGTTAAGAATCTCGACGGCAGCGCCGCCGGCAGCATCGATCTGCCGGAGGGCATTTTCGGCCTCGAGGTCCGCAAGGACATTCTGGCGCGCATGGTTAACTACCAGCTCGCCAAGCGCCGCGCCGGCACCCACAAGTCGAAGGGCCGCTCGGAAATCAAGGCGACCGCCAAGAAGGTCTATGCCCAGAAGGGCACCGGCCAGGCCCGCCACGGCAACAAGGCGGCGCCGCAGTTCCGCGGCGGCGGCAAGGCCTTCGGTCCGGTGGTGCGTGACCATGCGCATGACCTGCCGAAGAAGGTGCGCAAGCTGGCCCTTAAGACGGCGCTGTCGGCCAAAGCCGTCGAGGGCAAGCTGGTGGTGCTGGAGAACGCCGCGCTCGATGCGCCGCGGACTTCGGCCCTGTCGGCCAAGCTCGAGAAGCTCGGCATCGGCAGCGCGCTGGTGATCGGCGGCGAGACGCTCGACACCAATTTCGCCCGTGCGGCGGCCAACATCGTCGGCCTCGACGTGCTGCCGCAGCAGGGCGCCAACGTCTACGACATTCTGCGCCGCGACACGCTGGTTCTCACCCGCGATGCGGTCAAGCACCTCGAGGAGCGCCTGAAATGACGAAGCGCGAGCCCGTCAAGCTGAGCCGCGCGCGGATGTACGACATCATCCGTTCGCCGGTCATCACCGAGAAGTCGACGATTGGCGGCGAGCACGGCCAGGTCACCTTCCGGGTGCCGCTCGAAGCCACCAAGCCCGAGATCAAGGCGGCCGTCGAAGGGCTGTTCAAGGTCAAGGTGTCGGCGGTCAATACGCTGCGCCAGAAGGGCAAGACCAAGATGTTCCGGGGCCGCCGCGGACAGCGCAGCGACTTCAAGAAGGCGGTCGTGTCGCTGGCCGACGGCCACAAGATCGACGTGACCACCGGTCTGTAAGCGAAGGTAGATTTCCATGGCGCTCAAGACATACAAGCCAAAGACGCCGTCGCTGCGCGAGCTGGTCCTCGTCGACCGCTCCGAGCTGTGGCGCGGCAAGCCGGTGAAGGCTTTGACCGAGGGCAAGAAGAAGTCCGGCGGCCGCAACAACACTGGCCGCATCACCGGCCCGCATCGTGGCGGCGGCCACAAGCAGCGTTACCGCGTCATCGACTTCAAGCGGCGCAAGTTCGACGTGCCGGCGACGGTCGAGCGGCTGGAGTATGATCCGAACCGTTCCGCCTTCATCGCCCTGGTGCGCTACGAGGACGGCGAACTCGCCTACATTCTGGCGCCGCAGCGCATCAAGGTCGGCGACTCGGTCGTCGCCGGTCAGCGGGTCGACGTCAAGCCGGGCAATGCCATGCCGATGGGCAACATGCCGGTGGGCACCATCATCCACAATATCGAGCTGAAGATCGGCAAGGGCGGCCAGCTGGCGCGTTCGGCCGGCACCTACGCCCAGCTGGTCGGCAAGGATGCCGGCTATGCCCAGGTCAAGTTGAGCTCGGGCGAGCTGCGTATGGTCCATGGCGACTGCATGGCGACGATCGGCGCCGTCAGCAACCCGGACCAGCAGAACGTGAACTACGGCAAGGCCGGCCGCATGCGCTGGATGGGCTTCAAGCCCGTCACCCGCGGCGTGGCCATGAACCCCATCGATCACCCGCATGGCGGCGGCGAAGGCCGCACCTCGGGCGGTCGTCATCCGGTGACGCCGTGGGGCAAGCCGACCAAGGGCAAGAAGACCCGCAAGAACAAGGCGACGGACAAGATGATTATCCGCCGTCGCGCGGCCCGGTAAAGGAGAAGGAACGTGGCACGTTCGGTTTGGAAAGGGCCTTTCGTCGACGGCTATCTGCTGAAGAAGGCGGATGCGTCGCGGCAGTCTGGGCGCAGCGAAGTGATCAAGACCTGGTCGCGTCGTTCGACGATCCTGCCGCAGTTCGTCGGTCTGACGTTCGGCGTCTACAACGGCCAGAAATTCATCCCGGTCCTGGTGAACGAGGAAATGGTGGGTCACAAGTTCGGCGAGTTCTCGCCGACCCGCACCTTCCACGGCCACTCGGGCGACAAGAAGGCAAAGAAGGCTTAACGCCATGAGCAAGCAGGCTAAAGCACGCCGCGAGGCGGACAACGAGGCGAGGGCGGTGCTGCGCATGCTGCGCGTCAGCCCGCGCAAGCTCAATCTGCTGGCGCAGTCGATCCGCGGCAAGGCCGCCGCGACGGCGCTGGCCGAACTGAGCTTCTCGCCGCGCCGCATCGCGCAGGACGTCAAGAAGACGCTGCAGTCGGCCATCGCCAATGCCGAGAACAACCATCAGCTCGACGTCGACCGCCTGGTCGTTTCCGAGGCGTCGGTCGGCAAGGCGATCGTCATGAAGCGGTTCCATGCCCGCGCCCGCGGTCGCGGCGCGGCGATCATCAAGCCCTTCAGCCACCTCACCATCGTGGTGCGCGAGAAGCAGGAAGAGGCGGAGGCCAAGTAATGGGTCAGAAAGTCAATCCGATCGGCCTGCGTCTGGGCATCAACCGGACCTGGGACTCGCGCTGGTTCGCCGGCAAGGACTATGCCGGCCTGCTGCACGAGGATATTGAAATCCGCGATTTCCTGCGCAAGCGCCTGGCCCAGGCGGGCATCAGCCGCATCATCATCGAGCGGCCGGCGAAGAAGGCCCGCGTGACGATCCACAGCGCCCGTCCCGGCGTCGTGATTGGCAAGAAGGGCGCCGATATCGAGAAGCTGCGCGGCGATCTCGCCAAGCTGACCAACAGCGAAGTGGCGCTGAATATCGTCGAGATCCGCAAGCCGGAGATCGATGCCACGCTGATCGCCGAGAATATTGCCCAGCAGCTCGAGCGCCGCGTTGCTTTCCGCCGCGCCATGAAGCGGGCGGTGCAGTCGGCCATGCGTCTGGGCGCGCTCGGCATCCGCATCAACTGCTCGGGCCGTCTCGGCGGCGCGGAAATCGCCCGCATGGAGTGGTATCGCGAAGGCCGCGTGCCACTGCACACCCTGCGCGCCGACATCGATTACGGCACGGCGACGGCTTTCACTACCTTCGGCACCTGCGGCGTCAAGGTCTGGGTGTTCAAGGGCGAGATCATGGTGCACGACCCGCTGGCACATGAGCGTCGTGCCGAGGAAACGCACTCGCAGGGCGCGCGCGGTCACTTATAGGGCAATGAAGTCATGCTGAGTCCGAAACGAACCAAATACCGCAAGGCCCACAAGGGCCGGATTCACGGCGTCGCCAAGGGCGGTACGGCGCTGAATTTCGGCGCCTTCGGCCTCAAGGCCCTCGAGCCTGCCCGCGTCACCGCGCGTCAGATCGAAGCCGCCCGTCGCGCTATGACGCGCCATATGAAGCGTTCCGGTCGCGTGTGGATCCGTATCTTCCCGGACGTGCCGGTGTCCACCAAGCCGCAGGAAGTCCGCATGGGTTCGGGCAAGGGCTCGCCGGAGTTCTGGGCCGCCCGTGTCAAGCCGGGCCGCATCATGTTCGAAATCGACGGCGTCTCGCTGGCCGTCGCCAAGGAAGCTTTCGATCTGGCCGCCGCCAAGCTGCCGATCAAGACCAGTTTCATTCGCCGCCTGGGCGAAGGAGAGCAGTGATGAAGATCGTGGACGTTCGCGCCAAGACGGACGACGAGCTCAAGACCGAACTGGCTAACCTGCAGAAGGAGCGCTTCAATCTGCGCTTCCAGCAGGCGTCGGGCCAGCTGCAGAACACGGCCCGTGTGCGGGCGGTGCGCCGCGACATCGCGCGCATCACGACGGTTCTGAGCGCTCGCCAGGCTGAGACGCGCTCGAAGGCGTCGTAAGAGAGGATTTCGGAACATGCCCAAGCGCATTCTTCAGGGTGTCGTCGTCAGCGACAAGATGGACAAGACCATCGTGGTCAAGGTCGAGCGTCGCGTGATGCATCCGGTCTACAAGAAGTTCGTTCGTCGCTCGAAGAAGTACCACGCCCACGACGAGGCCAATCAGTTCAAGGCCGGTGACCAGGTGCGCATCCGCGAGTGCCGGCCGCTGTCGCGAACCAAGCGCTGGGAAGTCGTCGCCGAGAGCGCTTAAGCGCCGTCGACGACAGATCCAAGGAGAGAGACTCAAATGATCCAGATGCAGAGCAATCTCGAGGTCGCCGACAATTCCGGCGCCCGTCGGGTCCAGTGCATCAAGGTGCTTGGCGGTTCGAAGCGCAAGTACGCAGGCATCGGCGACGTGATCGTGGTGTCGGTCAAGGACGCGATCCCGCGCGGCCGCGTCAAGAAGGGCGACGTGCAGCGCGCCGTGATCGTGCGCACCGCCCGCGAAGTGCGCCGGGCAGACGGTTCGTCGATCCGTTTCGACCGCAACGCCGCGGTGCTGATCAACAAGCAGGGTGAGCCCATCGGCACCCGCATTTTCGGGCCGGTGACCCGTGAACTTCGCGGCAAGAAGTTCATGAAGATCATTTCGCTGGCTCCGGAAGTGCTCTGAGGAGAGATCGCGATGTCGGCAAAGATGAAGATTCGCAAGGGCGACCAGGTGGTGGTTATCACCGGACGCGACCGCGGCAAGAAGGGCGAAGTCGTTCGCGTCCTGCCGAGCGAGAACCGCGTGGTCGTTCAGGGCGTCAACATGATCAAGCGCCACACGCGCGCCAGCCGGACGGAAGCTGGTGGCATCGTCGAGCGCGAGGCGCCGATCCATGCGTCCAACGTGGCCCATGTCGACCCGAAGTCGGGCGACGCCACGAAGGTCGGATTCAAGTTTCTCGATGACGGCCGGAAGGTGCGCTTCGCGCGCGGTTCCGGCGAGATCATCGATCGCTAGGGAGCAGAGCGATGACTCGCTTGCAGGAAGTTTACCAGAACACCGTTCGTCCGGCGTTGCAGAAGGAGTTCAACTACGAGAACGCCATGCAGGTGCCGCGCCTGGACAAGATCGTCATCAACATGGGCGTCGGCGAGGCCGTCAACGACCGCAAGAAGGTCGATGCGGCGGTTGCTGACCTGACTCTGATCGCCGGCCAGAAGCCGGTGGTGACACGCTCGAAGAAGTCTATTGCGGTGTTCAAGCTGCGCGAGGGCATGGCGATTGGCTGCAAGGTCACCTTGCGCCGCGACCGGATGTACGAGTTTCTCGACCGGCTGGTCACTATCGCGCTGCCGCGCGTACGCGACTTCCGCGGCCTCAACGGCAAATCGTTCGACGGCAACGGCAATTACGCGCTTGGTCTCAAGGAGCAGCTGGTGTTCCCCGAGATCAACTACGACAAGATCGATGAGGTCCGCGGCATGGACATCATCATTTGCACGACGGCCAAGACCGATGCGGAAGCCAAGGCTCTGCTGCGCGGTTTTGCGTTCCCGTTCATCAATTAAGGCGGAGAGCAGTTCCATGGCCAAGACCAGTTCGGTCGAAAAGAACAAGCGCCGGGCCAAGATGGCGAAGCAGTACGACGCCAAGCGTCGCGCTCTGAAGGCGGTTGCCAAGGATCGTTCCAAGCCGATCGAGGAGCGGTTTACGGCGCAGCTCAAGCTCGCCGAATTGCCGCGCAACGCGTCGAAGACGCGCATTCGCAACCGCTGCGAGCTGACGGGGCGGTCGCGCGGCGTGTATCGCAAGATGAAACTGTCGCGCATCGCACTGCGCGAGCTGGCCTCCGCCGGACATCTGCCCGGCGTCGTGAAGTCCAGCTGGTAAGCGAGGAGCCGGGAAATGTCGTTTAGCGATCCTTTGGGCGATATGCTCACCCGCATCCGCAACGGGCAGATGGCGGGGCTCGACACGATCTCGATGCCAGCCTCGCGGCTGCGCACGAACGTGCTCGATGTGCTGCAGCGCGAGGGCTACATCCGCGGCTACTTCGAGGAAGAGCTGCGGGTCGGCATTCGCGAGTTGCGGGTCGAGCTGAAGTACGACAATGGCCGGCCGGTGATCAAGGAGATCAACCGCGTGTCGCGTCCGGGCCGACGCATCTACGCCAAGATCGCCGATCTGCCGCGGGTCTACAACGGCCTGGGCATTTCGATCCTTTCGACGCCGCGCGGCGTGCTTTCCGATACGGAAGCCCGAACCGCCAATGTCGGCGGCGAAGTCCTCTGCAAGGTGTTCTGACCATGTCGCGCGTAGGCAAATATCCAGTCGCCGTTCCGGGCGGCGTCAACGTTGAGATCGTCGGCCAGACGATCAAGGCGAAGGGCAAGAAGGGCGAGCAGAGCCTCACCATTCCGGAGGACGTCGAGATCAAGCGGGACGGCGACAAGATCGCCGTCAGCCCGCGCAGCACGACGAAGAAGGCGCGGGCTCTTTGGGGCACCTCGCGCGCCAACCTGCGCAACCTGATGGTCGGCGTTTCCGACGGGTTCACCGTCAATCTCGAGATCAACGGCGTCGGTTATCGCGCCGCCGCCGACGCCAAGATGCTCAAGCTGCAGCTCGGCTACAGCCATGACATCGAGTACCCGATTCCGGCGGGTATCACGATCAAGACGGCCAAGCCGACCGAGATCGAGATCGCCGGTTTCAACAAGCAGCAGGTCGGCCAGGTTGCGGCGGAGATCCGCTCGATGCGCGGTCCCGAGCCCTACAAGGGCAAGGGGATCAAGTACGCGGGCGAGAAGATCCTCCGCAAAGAAGGCAAGAAGAAGTAAGAGGACGGAAGGAGCCAGTCATGGCCACGGCCAAGAATCTATTCGCCCGCCGCCGGCGCCGCACCCGCGCCGACATCGCCCGCAAGTCGGGCGGCCGGCTGCGTCTGAGCGTGTTCCGCTCGAGCAAGCACATCTATGCGCAGGTCATCGACGATACTGCGGGTCGCACGGTGGCGGCGGCGTCGAGCATGGACGAAAGCCTGCGTTCGGCGCTCAAGACCGGCGCCGACACACAGGCGGCTGCGGCGGTAGGCAAGTTGCTTGCCGAACGCGCGGTCGCGGCCGGTGTGAAGGAAGTCGTGTTCGATCGCGGCGGCTACATCTATCACGGCCGGGTCAAGGCCCTGGCCGATGCCGCCCGCGAGGGCGGACTCACGTTCTGATTGGAGTTTGAAGCAGATGGCAAGGTCACCTCAGAGTTCCAGGTCGCCCCAGGGCGGCCGCGGCGGCCCCCGCGAACGTGATCGCGGCGTCGACCGGGAGGAGAGCGAACTCGTTGACAAGCTGGTCGGCATCAACCGCGTCGCCAAGGTGGTGAAGGGCGGTCGGCGGTTCGGTTTCGCCGCCATTGTCGTCGTCGGCGACCAGCGCGGCCGTGTCGGCTACGGTGCCGGCAAGGCGCGCGAGGTGCCGGAGGCGATTCGCAAAGCGACCGAGGCGGCCAAGCGCAAGCTGGTTCGCGTGCCGCTGCGCGAGGGACGGACGCTGCACCATGACGTCGCGGGCCATTACGGCGCGGGCCATGTCGTGCTGCGCACGGCTCCGGCCGGTACCGGCATCATCGCCGGCGGTCCGATGCGCGCGATCTTCGAAACGCTGGGCGTGCAGGATATCGTCGCCAAGTCGACCGGCACATCCAATCCGCACAACATGATCAAGGCGACCTTCGATGCGCTCGGCAAGCTCAACTCGCCGCGCATGGTCGCTTCCCGCCGCGGCAAGAAGGTGGGCGATCTGATCGGCCGGCGCGACGACGGCGCCGAAGCGCGCGAGTAGGGAGCACCGTCATGGCCGGCAAGCAGAGCAAGAAGACCGTAACGGTGACCCAGGTCGGCAGCCCGATCGGGCGCACCGACGACCAGCTGGCGACGCTGATCGGTCTGGGGCTGAACAAGCGTCATCGCACGCGCGTCCTCGAGGACACGCCGGCGGTGCGGGGAATGATCAACAAGATCAAACATCTTGTGCGCGTCGAAGAGACCGCCTGAGGCGGCAGCGCGCTAGGATTTGGAAGGACACGACGTCATGCGTTTGAACCAGCTTTCCGACAACGAGGGCGCCCGCAAGGCGCGCATGCGCGTTGGCCGCGGCATCGGCTCCGGCAAGGGCAAGACCTCCGGCCGCGGCGTCAAGGGCCAGAAGGCCCGCACCGGCGTGTCGATCAAGGGCTTCGAAGGCGGCCAGATGCCGCTGCATCGGCGTCTGCCGAAGCGCGGCTTCACCAGCATCAATCGTCCGGACTATGTCGAACTCAACCTGGGCCGGCTGCAGGCGGCGATCGACGCCGGCAAGCTCGACCCCAAGGCAACGATTGATGGTGCCGCGCTGCAGGCTGCCGGCGTAATTCGTCGTCCGCGCGATGGTGTCCGCCTGCTGGCGAAGGGCGAGATCAAGGCAGCGGTGACGATTAGCGTCGCGGGGGCTTCGGCCGCCGCCGTTGCCGCGATCGAGAAGGCCGGCGGCAAGGTGGTGTTGCCCGCCGCCGCCGAGTAACTGCAACCCGCGTTCGCGCGCCGGTCGCTTGGCTGGCGGCATGAGTAGGGGATAGCGCATGGCTTCGGCTGCCGAACAGCTTGCTGCGAATCTGAGCTTTTCCAGCTTCAGGAGCGCGACCGATCTAAAGAAGCGCCTGTGGTTCACCCTGGGCGCTTTGATCATTTATCGCATCGGAAGCTACATACCCGTTCCGGGCATCGACCCCGTAGCGCTGGCCCAGGTGTTCCAGTCCACAGCTGGCGGCATCCTCGGCATGGTGGACGTATTCTCCGGCGGCGCGCTTGGCCGCATGACCATCTTCGCGCTCAACATCATGCCGTATATCTCGGCGTCGATCATCGTGCAGATACTGACAACGGTACTGCCGAGCTGGGAAGCGCTGAAAAAGGAAGGCGAGGCGGGTCGCAAGAAGATCAATCAGTATACGCGATACGGCACGGTGGTCCTGGCGATGCTGCAGGCTTACGGCATCGCGATCGGACTTGAGGGAGCGTCGGGCGGCGGCAGCAGCGTCGTTGTAGATCCGGGGCTGTATTTCCGCTTCGTCACCGTCGTCACCCTGGTCGGCGGCACGATGTTCCTGATGTGGCTTGGCGAGCAGATCACGGCCCGTGGCGTCGGCAATGGCATTTCGCTGATCATCTTCGCCGGCATCGTCTCGGCGCTGCCGGGCGCCCTTGTGCAGATCCTGGAGCTTGGTCGCACCGGTGCGATGTCGGCCGCCTTCATCATCCTGCTACTGATCGGCATGGTCGCCGTCGTCGCCTTTGCCGTGTTCATGGAGATGGCCCAGCGGCGCATCCTGGTCCAGTACCCGAAGCGCCAGCAGGGCAACAAGATCTATGGCGGCGAAAGCACACATCTGCCGCTGAAGATCAACACGGCGGGCGTCATTCCGCCGATCTTCGCTTCCTCGCTGTTGCTGGCGCCGGCTACCGTTGCGGGTTTCGGAGCGGCGCAGGGCAGCGAATGGATGATCTGGCTGACCAACAATCTCGGCCACGGCCGTCCGGCCTACATGCTGCTTTATATCGGCCTGATCGTCTTCTTCTGCTTTTTCTACACTGCGGTCATGTTCAATCCGACCGAGACGGCGGAGAATCTTAAGAAGTACGGCGGCTTCGTCCCCGGCATCCGGCCGGGCAAGAACACGGCCGACTATCTCGACTACGTTCTGACGCGTATCACCGTGGTGGGATCGCTCTACCTTGCCGGCATCTGCGCCCTGCCGGAACTGTTGATCAGCCAGGCGGCGATCCCGTTCTATTTCGGCGGCACGAGCCTGCTCATCATCGTGACGGTGACGCTCGACACGGTATCGCAGGTGCAGTCGCATCTGCTGGCGCATCAGTATGAAGGCCTGATCAAACGGGCCCGACTGAAGGGGCGGCGATGAACCTGATTCTGTTGGGCCCGCCGGGGGCGGGTAAGGGGACGCAGGCGCAGCGGCTGCAGGACGAGTTGGGGCTGAGGCAGCTCTCGACCGGCGACATGCTGCGGGCCGAGGTCAAGTCCGGCTCCGAGCTCGGCAAGCGCGCCGCCGGGATCATGGAGCGCGGCGAACTGGTACCGGACGAGCTGATCATCAGCATGATCGAAAGCCGTATCGCCCAGCCGGATTGCGCCAACGGCTTCATCCTCGACGGTTTTCCGCGCACCACGGCGCAAGCCGAGGCGCTGGACCGGATGCTGGCGGCGCGCGGCTTGAAGCTGGACCATGTGGTCGAGATGACGGTCGACGAGGCGGCCCTGGTCGCCCGCATTACCGGCCGCTTCTCCTGCGCCAAATGCGGCGCTGGGTATCACGATACCTTCAAACCGACCCGCAAGCCTGGCGTCTGCGACGTCTGCGGCTCGACCGAGTTTACGCGGCGCAAGGACGACAACGCCGAGACCGTCACCGCCCGGCTGCGTGCCTACCACGACCAGACCGCTCCTCTGCTGCCGTATTACAAGGCGCGGGGCGTGCTCGAGACCGTCGACGGCATGGCGGCGATGGATGAGGTATTCCGCCAGATCAAGGGGGTTCTGGCGGGAAAATAGCGCTTGACAATGCGAGTTGACTTGATCGAACGAGGCCCTATAATCGCGCGCTTTCGCACGCGCCGCGGGGTCGGAAACCGGGTGGGGACCCCCGCTCTAAGACGTTGAAGGAGTTAGGAAATTGGCCCGTATAGCTGGCGTCAACATCCCCACGAACAAGCGTGTGGAAATCGCCCTGCAATATATCCACGGCATCGGTCCGGCCAAGGCGCGTGAGATTTGCGGCAAGGTCGGCATCGAGTTGGCGCGCCGCGTCAACACGCTGTCGGACGACGAAGTGCTGCGTATTCGCGAGACCATCGACCGCGACTATCGAGTCGAGGGCGATCTGCGTCGCGAAGTCGCGATGAACATCAAGCGCCTGATGGATCTGGGTTGCTACCGCGGCCTGCGCCATCGCCGCGGACTGCCGGTCCACGGCCAGCGCACTCACACCAACGCCCGTACCCGCAAGGGTCCGGCCAAGCCGATCGCCGGCAAGAAGAAAACCTCGTAATCCGGAGTATCGACTATGGCAAAAGCCGCGACTACAGCTGGCACGGCAGGCGCTCCGCGCACCCGTCGCCGCGAACGCAAGAACATCACGTCGGGCGTCGCCCACGTCGTCGCCTCGTTCAACAACACGATGGTGACGATTACCGACGTGCAGGGCAACACGATCTCCTGGTCGTCCTCGGGTTCGAACGGTTTCAAGGGCTCGCGCAAGTCGACGCCGTTCGCCGCGCAGATGGCCGCCGAGGCCGCCGGCCGCAAGGCGATGGAGCACGGCATGCGGACGCTGGAGATCGAGGTGAAGGGGCCCGGCACCGGCCGCGAGTCGGCGCTGCGCGCCCTGCAGTCGATCGGCCTGGCGGTTACCGCGATCCGCGACGTGACGGCGATCCCGCACAACGGTTGCCGTCCGCCCAAGCGCCGGCGCGTCTGAGTTTCTCGCGCGGCCGTTGCGGCGGCCGCATCGTCGGGCGAACCGCTGCTGCCGCGGCTGTTCGCTTCGGCCGTTTGTAGGAATCGGTTCGGATTTCGTATCGACGGTTACCACCGTTTCAAATGAGGTTGGCACCCGTGCTTCAGAAGAATTGGCAAGACCTGATCAAGCCCAGCAAGTTGCAGACCGAGGCCGGCGCCGATCCCGCGCGCGTCGCGGTCATCGTCGCGGAGCCGCTTGAGCGCGGCTTCGGCCTGACGCTCGGCAATGCGCTGCGTCGCATCCTGATGTCCTCGCTGCAGGGCGCGGCCGTCACGTCGATCAAGATCGACGGCGTGCTGCATGAGTTCTCCTCGATTCCCGGCGTCCGCGAGGACGTCACGGACCTGGTGCTGAACGTCAAGTCGATCGCCGTGCGCTATCAGGGCGATCGTCCGCAGCGTCTGGTGCTGCGTACCAACGGTCCGGGCGAAGTCACCGCCGGCATGATCGAGACACCCAACGACGTGCAGATCATGAATCCCGACCTGGTGCTGTGCACGCTCGACGACGGCGCCTCGCTCAACATCGAGATGACTGTCTCGACCGGCAAGGGCTATGTGCCGGCGTCGGAGAACCGGCCCGAGGACGCGCCGATCGGCCTGGTGCCCGTCGATGCGCTCTATAGCCCAGTGCGCAAGGTCTCCTACAAGGTCGACAACAGCCGCGTCGGCCAGAAGACCGACTACGACAAGCTGTCGCTGCAGCTCGAGACCAACGGCACCGTCTCGCCGGAAGACGCCGTGGCTCTTGCCGCGCGCATCCTGCAGGACCAGCTGCAGCTCTTCATCAATTTCGAGGAACCGCAGCAGCATGTTGCCGCCGAGCAGAAGGACGACTTCCCGTTCAACCGCAACCTGCTGCGCAAGGTCGACGAGCTCGAGCTTTCGGTGCGCTCGGCCAACTGCCTGAAGAACGACAACATCATCTACATCGGCGATCTGGTGCAGAAGACCGAGGCGGAGATGCTGCGCACGCCGAACTTCGGCCGCAAGTCGCTGAACGAGATCAAGGAAGTGCTGGCGCAGATGGGCCTGCACCTGGGCATGGAGATTCCTGCCTGGCCGCCCGAGAACATCGAGGAACTGGCCAAGCGACTGGAAGAGCCGTACTGAGCCGCGCCGCCGGCAGAAGGGGACATGGAGAGAGAAAATGCGACACGGTATGAACGGGCGTAAGCTCAACCGCACGTCGAGCCACCGCCGGGCGCTGTTCGCGAACATGGCCGCGGCTCTTATCAAGCACGAGCAGATCGAGACCACGCTGCCCAAGGCCAAGGACCTGCGCCCGATCGTCGAGCGGCTGGTGACTTTGGGCAAGCGGGGCGGTCTGCATGCCCGTCGCCAGGTGCTGGCGTATCTGGGCGATCGCGCCCAGACCGAGAAGCTGTTCGCCACGCTGGCGCCGCGCTACGCCGAGCGCAAGGGCGGTTACCTGCGGGTGCTGAAAAGCGGCCATCGTTACGGCGATGCCGCGCCGATGGCGATCATCGAGTTCGTCGAACGCGACGTCGAGGCCAAGGGCAAGGATTCCGGCCCGGTCCAGACGAGCGAAGAGGGCGAAGCGACGGCCGCCTGATCGCCGCTAGATCCGGAAGTCTTGCAGAGGCAGCCCAAGCGGCTGCCTCTTGCTTTTCCGGCCCCGTCGATAGGGCTAGAATCACCGCGTTCTTGGAGTTGGCCAATGCATCGTCGTCTGTCCGGTCTTATTGCGCTTCTTGCCGTTCTGCTCGGGTTCGAGCCGGCTGGCGCGCCGTCTGCGCTGGCCCAGCAGACTCCGAGATCCGCCGACCAGATCCGGCTCAGCTTCGCCCCCCTGGTCAAGGCGGTGTCGCCCGCCGTAGTCAATATCTACGCCCGCCGCCGCGTGCAGCAGAATCTTGGGCCGTTCAGCGATCCCTTCTTCCGCCGATTTTTCGGCGAGGAGTTTCTGCGCGCCCTGCCGCAGGAGCGGGTGCAGAACTCGCTCGGCTCGGGCGTCATCGTTCGCCCCGACGGTCTGGTCGTTACCAACAGCCACGTGGTGCGCGGCGCCAGCGAGATTCGCGTCGTGCTGGACGACCGCCGCGAGTTCGATGCATCGATTTTGCTGAGTGACGAGCGCAGCGATCTGGCCGTTCTGCGCATAACCGGCGAAGGCAGGAAGTTTCCCTATCTGGAGATGGGCGATTCCGAGGCCGTGGAGGTCGGCGATCTTGCGGTGGCGATCGGCAATCCATTCGGTCTCAACCAGACGGTGACGTTCGGAATCATCTCTGCCACCGCCCGCACCACGGTTGCGCGGATCAACCAGTCGGGCTTCTTCATTCAGACCGATGCGGCGATCAACCCGGGCAACTCCGGCGGCGCGCTGGTGGCGATGGACGGCAGGCTGCTGGGCATCAACACCGCCATCTTCTCCGGCTCCGGTGGCTCGATCGGCATTGGCTTCGCCACCCCGTCCAGCATCGTCGCCCGCGTCGTCGAGGCCGCAGAGCGCGGCGACCAGCGCGTCGTTAGGCCTTGGTTCGGTGCCGACGTGCAGCCCGTGACCGCCGAGATTGCGGCGTCGCTGGGTCTGGAGCGGCCATCCGGCGTCGTCGTGCGCTCGGTGTCGGATGGGAGTCCCGCCGCCATGGCCGGCCTGCGCAGCAGCGACGTGCTTGCGGCGATCAACGGCCAGACGGTCGACGACGAACGCTCGGTCAATTTCCGCCTCGCCACCCTGCCGATCGACGGAATGGCTAGTCTGACCGTGCTGCGGGCGGGCCGTCAGCTGGCGCTTCGCCTGCCCCTGCAACCGCCGCCGGAAGTGCCGCGGCGCGACACGACGTCCTTTACCGGACGCTCGCCTTTCGACGGCGCCACGGTGATGAACTTGTCGCCCGCAGTGGCCGACGAGTTGGCGCTCGATGCGGCCGCGCGTGGCGTGGTGGTTGCCGCGATCCGCGGTGGCAGTCCGGCGGCGCGCTACCTCGAAGCACACGACATCGTCGTGTCGGTCAACGGCAAGGAGGTGGCGACGGTCAAGGAGCTGCAGGCCGTTCTCGACGACAATTCCAACCGCTGGAACATCGTGCTGCGTCGCAACGGGCGGACGATAAGCATGACGTTGCGAGGCTGAGGTATGGCGAAGGCCGGCCTGTTCGACAAGCTGGCGCCACGGCCGCTGGCGGACCGGATGCGGCCGAAGACGCTCGACGAAGTCGTCGGTCAGGACCATGTGCTGGCGCCGGATGCCGCACTCGGCCGCATGCTGCAGTCCGGCCGGCTTGCCTCGATCGTGCTCTGGGGGCCGCCGGGCTGCGGCAAGACGACGATCGCGCGCCTGTTGGCGGAACGCACCGACCTGCATTTCGAGCCGCTGTCGGCCGTCTTTTCCGGCGTAGCCGATCTGCGCAAGGCCTTCGAAGCGGCGCGTGAACGCCGGGCCGCCGGCCGCGGCACGTTGCTCTTCGTTGACGAGATCCATCGTTTCAATCGGGCGCAACAGGACGGGTTCCTGCCCTATGTCGAGGACGGCACGGTAACGCTCGTCGGCGCCACAACGGAGAACCCGTCCTTCGAACTCAACGCCGCTCTGCTTTCGCGCTGCCATGTCCTGGTGCTCAAGCGCCTCGACGATGCGGCGCTCGAAAGCCTGCTTGCGCGCGCCGAGTCGCTGGAGGGCCGCTCGCTGCCGCTGACGGAGGAGGCGCGGCCCGCGCTGCGCGCCATGGCTGACGGCGATGGCCGCTTCCTGCTCAACATGGCGGAGGAACTGTTCGCGCTCGAGGGCGGTCCGCTCGATCCAGCTGCGCTGGCAAAGGCCGTGCAGCGCCGCGCGCCGATCTACGACAAGGCGCAGGAAGGCCATTACAATCTTATCAGCGCGCTGCACAAGTCGATGCGCGGCTCGGACGTCGATGCGGCGCTCTACTGGCTGGCCCGTATGCTGGCGGGCGGCGAGGACCCACTCTACATCGTGCGCCGGCTGGTGCGTTTCGCCAGCGAGGATATCGGCCTTGCCGATCCTCAGGCGCTGGTCCAGGCGCTCGCCGCCTGGGACACGTACGAGCGACTGGGTTCGCCCGAGGGCGAACTGACCATTGCCCAGGCCGTCTCCTATCTGGCGACCGCACCGAAATCGAATGCGCTTTATGTCGCGCTGGGCTCGGCCAACCGGGCGGCCAAGGAGACTGGCTCGCTGATGCCGCCGATGCATATCCTCAACGCGCCGACCCGGCTGATGAAGGATCTGGGATATGGCGCGGGCTACGACTACGACCACGATGCTGAAGACGGTTTCTCCGGCCAGAACTACTTCCCTGACGGAATGGCGCGCCGGCAGTTCTACAAGCCCGTCGAGCGCGGCTTCGAGCGTGATATCCGCAAGCGCCTGGAGTACTGGCAGAAGCTGCGCGACAAACGCGGCCCGAAGGCGCCTGACTAGCTAATTGCGACAGGGATGTCCCTTGGGCAGGGAGATTTCGCTTTCGAGGGTGGTGCCGCTGCCGTTGGGGAAGCGGTTGAGGAGCGCTCCGAGCAGCGGGTCGATCAGGGCTGGCAGGTCGCTGCACGCGCCGCGGCTGCGCAGCCGCGCCTCGTAGACGGGGGTCGAACTGCCGTCGTCGTTCTGGCGACTCAGCCGCATGCGCAGGTCGCGCGTATAGACTGTCGAGGCGTTTATCGACGTTGAATGACCGACGATGCCGATCACGGGGACGACGACCGCGGTCGTGGTGACGGTGAATTTCTGACCGGAAGTCGCCGGCGTGGAGTTGAAAAGATGCTCCGTCCGCGTGCCGACCTGGCCCCAGACGGGCGTTTGTGTCGTGGTTAGTATCTGGCGTCCCTCGTCGATCCGGATATCGAGGCTGGCAATCAGCTCCGGTTGATCGTCTGGCGCAACGACGGTCAAACCATTCTGTCGCAGCTGATCGGCGAACTTGTCGAGATAAAGCTGCACTTCGACGCTATCGCCATCCATGTTCGTCGCGGGAACAACGGCGACGCTTTCACCTGGACGCAGGTCGGATACGGCACCAAACGTCGTCAGTTCTGTCCGCAAGGTTTCGGGCGCGCAGGCCATGAGAGCCAGGACTATCGGCAAGAACACGGCCGAAACGGCAAGCATCCGCATATCTTCCCCGTACAATCGATGGTAGTATTATTGTACGATAAGACACGCATGTTCGCAATATGTTCCCGTTCTTCTGTCAGGGATGGTCGAGGAATTTCTTCTCATGCTCGGGCGCCGGCATGAAACAGGCGGTTCTCTTACCGAACCAGCGATACCGGTTGCGAGCGACCAGGGAATAGAGCGGATTGCGGACAGATCGCGGCAGAAGGCCGAACAAACGGAGTAGCGACCATGGATAAGGAAGGCGCCTCACGACCCGCAACACCGCATCCGATTTGACATAGGCGCGACCATCCTCGATCAGCGCTACGTTCTCCAGATCTCCTTCCGTCAGGCCGTAGTCGGCCTTGAGGCGGCGACCGACCGGACCCTGACCAAAAGCGTATCGAAAGAGGCCCTGCCGGTCGGCCCGCAAGATGGTCCGGACACCGAAGCTGCAAATGTTGCAGACGCCATCGAAGATCAGGATCGGCCCTTGTTGCTGTGTCATCGAGTTGCTCTCCTGGCGCTGCCAAGCTTGCCACGGCACGGTCGACGTCAGTAGGGTGCCGGCCATGAGCCAGATTGTCGCCATTGCGCTGGGTGGAGCGTTGGGATCCGTCGGCCGGTTCCTGGTGGCCGGCTGGTTCGGACGCCAGTTCGGCGCAACGTTTTCGTGGGGCACTCTCGCGGTCAATATCCTCGGCGGCCTTGCGATGGGACTGCTGGTCGAACTCATGGCACAGACCTGGTCGGTCTCTCCTCCGATCCGGGCTTTTCTGACCGTAGGCGTCCTGGGCGGGTTCACGACGTTTTCGGCCTTCTCGCTGGAAACGGTTCTGCTGCTCGAGCGCGGCGACCTTCTGGCGGCGTTCGGCTACATCGTCTCATCCGTTGTGCTCAGCGTCGGTGCGGTCTGGGCGGGATTGCGCCTGATGCGGCTGGTGCTGGCGTGACGGTCAAGGGAACGAATGTCCGAACTGTCGTAGTGAGCGCCGACGATGCGGAAATGCGCCTCGATCGCTGGTTCAAGCGGCATTATCCCGGTCTGACCCACGGCCGACTAGAGAAGCTGCTTCGCACTGGGCAGGTGCGACTGAACGGCAAGCGGGCGCAAGGCAGCGACCGCGTCGCCGCCGGCGACAATGTTCGTGTCCCGCCGCTTCCTGCTGGAGACGTGCCAAGGAGTCCGCCACGCGCACGGCCGCCGCTGGACGAGCGCGCCGCGCGCGAGCTGCAGAGCCTGGTGATCTATCGAGATGCCGAGATGCTGGCGATCGACAAGCCGGCCGGGCTTGCCGTCCAAGGCGGCACTGGAACGAGCAAGCACCTCGATGCGATGCTGCCGGCGCTTCAGTTCGATGCCGACGAACCGCCCCGGTTGGTCCACAGGCTGGATCGCGATACGGCGGGGGTGCTGCTGCTGGCGCGCACGCGCAAGGCGGCCGCCCGGCTGACGTCGTTGTTCCGCACCCGCGACATGCGCAAGATCTACTGGGCGGTGGCCGTTGGCCGGCCGAAATCCGATAGCGGCGATATCCGCCTGGCGCTGGCCAAGCGGATCGGCAGGGCGGGCGAAGGCGAGGAGCGCATGGTGGTCGACGAGAAGGACGGCGAGCCGGCCCGCACCCTGTATCGCCTCCTCGACGCCGCCTCGAACAAGGTCAGTCTGCTGGAGCTGGAGCCGCTGACCGGGCGTACGCATCAGCTGCGGGTGCATTGCGCCGCGATCGGTACGCCGATTCTGGGGGACGGCAAGTATGGCGGCAAGGCGGCGTTCCTCGCCGACGCGGTGCCGGCCCAGCGCCTGCATCTTCTGGCGCGCGAACTGCACGTTCCTCGTTCCGGGGGCGGCACGACCGTCATTCGCGCCGAATTGCCCGCACATATGCGCGAAACCATGGATTTTTTCTCGCTTGCGCCATCCGGCTAGGTTTCGGCCCGCACCTTTGAAAGGGCTGCATCCGGCGTTAGTATCGGCCGTGGAACTCAAGAGTCGTCCCGGGGCAAGAGCCGGGAAAGGAGGCCCTCGATGCGTGCAGTGAAGATTCTCGGAATCGTCGTCGTCGTTCTGGTCGTGATCGTCGGGGGTGCGCTGGCCTGGGTGAGCACGCAGGATTTCAGCCAGTATCAGGGCGTTCTGCGCGATCAGGTCAAGAAGGCAACGGGGCGCGATCTGGTGATCAACGGCCCGTTCGACGTCAGCGTCGGCCTGTCGCCGTCGCTCAAGGTGTCGGACGTCACTTTCCAGAATGCCGCCTGGGGATCTCGGCCTGAAATGGCCAAGATCAAGGAACTCGACGTGCAACTGCAGCTGATTCCGCTGATCATGGGAACGGTGGCGATTGACCGCATCGTGCTGAAGGGCGCGGACATCCTCATCGAGACGGGCAAGGACGGGCGGACCAACTACACCTTCGAGACGGGCGCGACCGACAAGAAGGCGCCTTCGACTCCGTCTCCGGCGAACGACGACAAGGCGTCGGGAGCAACGGTGCCGACCGTTGACGAACTCACCATCACCGATTCCGTCGTCACTCTGCGCGACGCGCGCTCGGGACAGACGACGACGCTGAAGATCACGAAAATGGACGCGTCCGGCATCGGTTCATCCGGCGCCACCAAGGTCGATCTCGACGGCACGCTGAACGGCCGTCCGATTGCGGCTGACGCCAGCATCGAATCGCTGCCTTCCTTCCTGTCGACCGGCAGCGCCACGATCAACCTCGCCGTCAAATCGGGCAACAGCTCGGTCACCGTCGCGGGTCCCATCAAGAACAACACGCCGGCCGGTCTGCGCATCAGCGGCCAGGGCGACAATCTGGCCAATCTCAAGCCGCTGATTGGCGCCGCCCTGCCGCCTTTGGGGCCCTACAGCCTGCAGGGTATTGCGACCGGAACCGGCAAGGACGCCTACAAGCTCGACATTCAGATGCTCAAGGTCGGCAGCACCGAGATCAAGGGCGACATTGCCGTGGCCACCCTGGGCGGCCGGCCGAAACTGACGGCCAATCTTTCCTCGCCGCGCATCAATGCCAAGGACTTCCACAAGAGCAGCGGCGAGTCGGCCGGTTCCGCTGCGGGCGGCGACAAGGGGGACGGACGGATATTCCCTGCCGATCCGCTGCCGGTCGGCGATCTGCGCCTCGCCGACGCGACGGTCAATCTGCGGGCCGGGGAGGTCGTCAACGACCAGGTTCGCATGCAGAACTTCGCCATGGCGCTGTCGCTGGTCAATGGCCGGCTCAACGTCAAGCCGCAGGCCACCGTATCGGGTGGCGCCGTCAGCATCGACATGACGCTCGACGGAGCGGCCCAGACCCCGGCGCTGGCGTTCGCTCTGAAGGGGAACAATGTCAGCATCGGCGATCTGATGAAGATGCTGCAGGATTCCGATGTCATTTCCGGCGGCCCGGCGGACGTCGACATCAATGTGCGCGGCGTCGGCAATTCGGTGCGGGCGATCATGGCGTCGCTCAACGGCTCGACCAACGTGTCGGTCGTCGGCGGAAAGCTCAACAACAAGAACCTCGCCTTCGTCAATGCCGATGTCATGAAGCTGCTGGGCGGCGCCGGCAACTCGACCGAGATCAAGTGCATCGTCTCGCGTTTTGCGATCGCCAATGGCGTCGCGACCAGCCAGGCGCTGCAGTTCGATCTCGGCAATATCTATGGCAGCGGCGCGGGCCGGGTCCATCTCGGCACCGAGGTTCTCGACCTCGAGATCGACCCGCAGACGCGCGACACGGCGATCGCCAGCCTGGCCGTGCCGATCGAGGTCAAGGGCACCCTGGCAAATCCCAAGGTAACCCCCGACTTCACCAAGCGCGGCACCCAGCTCCTCAAGGGCGCGCTGGACAAGAAGGGCAAGGATGCTGGCGGCATTGGCGGCATAGTCGGCGGCGTGCTGGGCGGCAACAAGGGCGGCGGCGATCAGGGCCAGTCCGGCGGCGGCGGCTGCGGCGCCGTCGCGCAGCCCGCGGCATCCCCGCCCACCGGCCAGCCTGCCCAGCAACCGGCGCAGCAGTCGCCGCCGCAGGAGCAGAAGAAGCAGAACCCGGCCGACACGATCAAGCGGCTGTTCCGCTGAACGGCGATGTCTGCTATCGCCTCCCGGCCCCAGCCGGGGGGTGCAGAGGAGCGCGGTCTTGCGTCGATTCTATGGTGCCGTCGATATCGCCTCGGGCGGCGATGGCTATGCCGTAACGCTCGACGGCAAGCCGATCCGAACCCCGTCTGCCAGGCTTTTCGCCGTGCCGAGCGGGGCCTTGGCGCAGGCGATCGCCGGGGAATGGGCGGCCGTGCCGGACAAGGGCGAGATCAGACCGCAGGACATGCCCATGACGCGGCTGGCGATGACCGCCCTCGACCGGGCGGCAGAGCAACGGGAGAAAGTCGTCGCCGACATCGCCGCCTATGGCGGGTCCGACCTGCTGTGCTACCGCGCCGAGGAGCCCCCTGAACTGGTGCGCCGACAGGCGACCGGCTGGGATCCATTGCTTGAATGGGCCCGGACCAGCCATGGCGTGACGCTGACGGTCACCGCCGGCGTGATGCCGGTGGCGCAGTCGCCTGCCGCGCTGGCCGCTTTGCGCGCCATCGTTGAGCCATGCGACGATTTCCAGCTTTCCGCCCTCTACCAGCTTGTCGCCGGCTTCGGCTCGCTGGTGCTCGCCCTTGCCGTGCTGCAGGGGCGACTGACGGGCGAGGCGGCCAGCGATCTGGCGGAAATCGACGCCGCCTGGCAGGCCGAGCGCTGGGGCGAGGACGCCGAGGCGGCGGCAAGGCGGGCGCGGCTGCGAGCCGACATGCTGGCGGCCGCTCGCTTCCTGACCCTGTTGCGCGCAACTGACTGAAACGGCACCATTTTTCGCAACGCGAACGGGTTTTGCGGCTGGCACAGCCGTAACGTAAATGCTAGGTCATAGGCGCCGCCCGCCGCTGGCGCCGGCGGCGACCTTTTCGGGGGCCGAATGCAGCATATTCTCGACGAACTGGAACGCAGACGACAGCACGCCCGCCAGGGCGGCGGCGAAAAGCGCATCGAGGCGCAGCATGCCAAGGGCAAGCTCACCGCCCGCGAGCGGCTGGAAATCCTGCTCGATCCCGGCTCCTTCGAGGAATACGACATGTTCGTCGAACATCGCACCAGCGATTTCGGCATGGACAAGCAGAAGATCCCCGGCGACGGCGTCGTCACGGGCCACGGCACGGTCAATGGGCGCCTGATCTTCGTCTTCAGCCAGGATTTCACCGTCTTCGGCGGCGCCCTTTCCGAAGCCCATGCCGAGAAGATCTGCAAGGTCATGGACCGCGCCATGACCGTCGGCGCGCCGGTGATCGGCATCAACGACTCCGGCGGCGCGCGCATCCAGGAAGGCGTCAACTCGCTGGCGGGTTACGCCGACGTGTTCCTGCGCAACGTCATGGCCTCGGGCGTCGTGCCGCAGATATCCATGGTGATGGGCCCCTGCGCCGGCGGCGCGGTCTATTCGCCGGCCATGACCGACTACATCTTCATGGTCAAGGACAGCTCCTA
>JBFWZG010000034.1:0-26209 GCA_050185515.1 Reyranellaceae bacterium | reverse complement strand
ATCATCGTCATGGTAGTGGATGTCGGCCCGAACCCGCTGGGAATCAAGACGGAAACGGAAGCGATAGCGGCCCTCGACCGGAAGGAAGGGCGAGACATGGAACACCTTGCGCGCCTCGAGCCAGTCCTGCGGCGCGATCGGCCGGGCGTCGGGGTGCGCCACGAGATAGAGATGCCGCTCGCCGAAAGTATTGTTGACCTCGCACAATACGGCGCGCAGCGCATCGTCGCGGTCGTGACAGAACCACAGGCTGATCGGGTTGAAGGCATAGCCCAGAAGCCGCGGGTGGCAATGCAGCACGATGCGGCCGTCGGCCGCCCCCAGATCGTTGTCGGCCAGCAGACGGCGGGCCCAGGTCTCGAGATCGGAACCGTCGCGCGGACCGTGATCCGTCCGACGGAAGCTCAGCAGGTTCCAGTTGTCGACGGAGAAGAACGGACGACGCAGTCGCCCGATGTCGCGTAGATCGACGCAGATGTAGAACACGCCGTAGCGGAACTGGTTGGCGCGCGGCCGCAGGCGCCGATGGAACACCGTCGCGAAGCTCAGGCCGCCCGCGATCGCGCCGCGGGCTCGAGCGGCGCTGGAGGCGGTCTGGGTCAGGATCATCGTCATGCGTCGTCGGCTCGTCCTCGCACCGGACCATGCCCCGGCAGCGCTCCGCCGCCGCCAAGGCCAGGCAGAGTGTCGATCAGCGGCCGCAGCGGCGCAACCCCGGCCGGCGCCGGCCGCCACGGGCGATGCCCGCCCAGCGCCTCGGCGACGTCGAGGCCGGATGCCAGTGCGCCTTCGTGAAAACCGAAGCCGAAATAGCTGCCGCAGAACCAGGTTCGCCGCACCCCTTGCAGATCGGCCAGCGCGGGCTGGGCGGAGAAGGCGCGATGGTCGAACAGCGGGTGCGAGTACTCGAACTCGGCCAGCACCGATTCCTCGGCCGGCTGGCGGCGCGGATTGTTGGTGACGAACAGCGGGCAGGCGCGGTCGATGTTCTGCAGCCGGTTCATCCAGTAGGTGACGGCGATCGGGCCGTGGCGGTCGACCCGGTCGGCGACGTAGTTCCAGCTCGACCAGACGCGCCGGCGCCGCGGCATCAGGCTCGCGTCGGTATGCAGGACGGTGCGGTTGGGCGCGTAGCGGAAAGCAGACAATGCGGCGTGCTCGGCCTCGCTGGGCTGCGCCAGCAGCGCCAGCGCCTGGTCGGCATGGCAGGCCAGCACGACTTCGTCGAACCGATCCCACGCGCCGCTCGCATCCCGCACCGCGACATGATCGGCGTGACGCTCGATCCGCACGGCGGCGTGCGACAGGCGGGCGCGCGCCCTGAACGGCTGGGCGAGCCTGTCGACATAGGTGCGGCTGCCGCCGCCGACCGTGCGCCACTTCTGCTGGCGCCAGATGTTGAACAGCCGGTGCTCGTCGAAGAACTCGGCGAACTTCAGAAGCGGAAACCCCCGGATCTCGTCGAGCGAGGAGGACCAGATGGAGGCCGCCAGCGGCAGGATGAAGCGATCGGCGAACCAGTCGCCGTAACCCTGGCGCTGCAGCCAGTCGCCCAGCGTCAGGCTGGCCAGCGCCGCCTCGCCGCGCAGGCGCCGGCCGGCCCGGTTGAAGCGCAACAGATCGGCCAGCATTGAACGGAAGCGCGGATCGAGGACGTTCGAGCCCTGGCCGAACACCGCCAGATTGCCGCTGCCGAACTCGAAGCCGCCGTCGAACAGGCTGACGGCGAATGACATGTCGGACGGCTGGGTCGCCACGCCGAGATGGGCGAACAGCGAAGTCAGTTCGGGGTAGTTGCGCTCGTTGTAGACGATGAAGCCGGTATCCACCGGAATCTCCCGGCCGTAGGCGCGCGCCACCACCGTGTTGGAATGCCCGCCCAAGCGGGCTTCCTTCTCGTAAAGCACGACATCGTGTCGCCTGGCAGCCAGCCAGGCGGCGCCCAGTCCCGCCACGCCGGCGCCGATCACCGCGATCTTCATGCTGCCTCTTCTTTCAGCGAGGCGAAGGCCTCGAGCGCGCGTTGCCGGGCGCGGTCGTGCTCGACCACGCGGTGGGGGTAGGTCTTGCCAAGTTCTACACCGGCGGCGGCGAGCGCGTCGTCATCCGCTTCCCAGGGCCGGTGGACGTATCGATCCGGCAGGCGGGCGAGTTCGGGCACGTAGCGGCGCACATAGGCGCCGTCGGGATCGAACTTCTCGCCCTGCAGGACGGGATTGAAGATGCGGAAATAGGGCGCGGCGTCGGCGCCACTGCCGGCCACCCACTGCCAGCCCGCTGAGTTGTTGGCGAGGTCGGCGTCGACCAGCGTGTCCCAGAACCATTCCTGCCCGACGCGCCAGTCGATCAGCAGATGTTTGATCAGGAACGACGCCGCGACCATGCGCACGCGATTGTGCATCCAGCCGGTCTGCCACAGCTGGCGCATGCCGGCATCGACGATGGGGTAGCCGGTCCGGCCGCGCTGCCATGCCGTCACGTTGGCGCTGCTGCGGCGCCAGGGGAAACGGTCGAAATCGTCGCGCAGGTTGCGCTCGGGCATCTGCGGATTGTGGAACAGCAACGAATGGCAGAATTCGCGCCAGCCGAGTTCGGCGAGAAATTTCTCGCCCGATTTCGCCAGGCCGCCGCTGCGGCTGGCGTCGAGCGCGAAGCGCACCGCGTGCCACATCTGGCGCGGTCCGATCTCGCCGAAATGCAGATGCGGCGACAGGCGCGAGGTGACGGCGAGGCCAGGCATGTCGCGACCGCCGGCATAATCCGCCATCGCCTCGTCGACGAAATCCTGCAGCCGGCCCAGCGCCCCGGTCTCGCCGGGGAACCATGCCTCGCGCAGGCCGCCGGCCCAGTCCGGCGCGGTCGGCAGCAGGCCCCAGTCCTCGAGCGCGTCCGAGCGCGGCCATTGCGCGGGCCCGCTCATCGACTTCGGCTCGGCGGCGGGGGGCGGCGGGTCACCCGCGGCCCGGCAGGCGCGCCAGAACGGGGTGTAAACCTTGAAAGGTTCGCCGCTCTTGTTGCGAATTGCCGTCGGTTCGAACAGCAGCGATGCGTTGCGGCTATGGGCTTCGATGCCGCGCGCCATCAGCGCTTTCTTCATCGCCGTGTCGCGGGCGACGGCGAAGGGCTCGTAGCAGCGGTTCCAGAACACGCCGGCAGCGCCGGTCTCGCCGACCAGCCGGTCGATCTCGGCCGCCGCCCGACCGCGCCGCAGCACCAGCCGGCTGCCCTTGGCCCGCAGGGCCTTGTCGAGCGCCGCCAGCGAATGGTGCAGCCACCAGCGGCTGGCGCTTCCCATGGCCCAGCGGCCGGGCGTGTCGTCGTCCAGAATATAGCAGGGGATTACCGGCCCTGCCGCCAGGGCGGCGAGCAGGGCCGGATTGTCTGCAAGACGAAGGTCCTGGCGGAACCAGAACAATTGGGGGGCTGCCATGATTCCGCCAGGACCGGGTTTACATCGTCTTTGGGGAGACGCTGATGGATACGCAGCGTCAGACGCGGCGGATCACCCGGCAGGCCGGGGCCAAAAACATGTGAATCCGCTCTAGCAATCCCCGGCGGCGAGGGCGGCAAAGCGGGTCAGGTCGATGCCCAGGGTGATCCAGCCATAGGTCAGCACCATGCGGCTGACGACCCCGGTTTCGTGCAGTCGCAGGCGGGCTTCGAACATCGGCGGATCGGTCGGCCGGTCGGCGCGATGGAACTGCAGCAGCAGCGGCCAGACCTTGGCGCCGACCTTGGCCGGGTCGATGCCGTCGAGGAAGCGCGGCGGCAGGTCCTGCGGATCGATGACGCGGCCCTTGATGAGGAAATTGTCGCTGATGATCTCGGCGTCGAAGGCTTCCAGCGCGAAGATCTCCGCGCCTCTCTTGAGACGCTCGATCGCTGCCGGGATCAGTCCGACCGGCAGCACCGTTTCGGGCGGCAGATCGAGCGTGCGCCGCCCCTCGGGCGAGGTCAGCACCGCCTTGCCGCCGCTGCGGTTGAGGCTGACGCGGCCGGAGCGCTCGCTGCGCTCGCCATTCATCGCCCGCTTCAGCTTGTAGGAGAGCGCGTTGCCTGACAGGGTTTCCTCAGCGCGCAGATCGGACCCGATGTCGAAGCGGAGATTCTGGGTCAGCGTCACCGACGCCTGCACGTCCCGCGTCAGCCGCCAGCCGCCGTTGCAGGTGGCAAGTGTCTGGGTGGCCGAACCGATCTGCGCGGCATTCTCGCCGGCGCCGACAGTGACGCGGTATTCGGCCCGATGGGGCAGGAGTTCCTCGGCGGCGGCCATGCCCCACGGCAGCATGGCCAGCGCGGCGATGCCGAAGGCGAGCGGTTTGACGGGCAGGGTGGCAAGGGGACGCATGGACGGTTCCGGACAATCTGCTGGGATCGCGGCAGGATAATGGCAAATCCGGCTGGCGGCGCGGCATTATCCCGGGAGGCCGGAGAATACTTTGGGAAAGATGGAGGACGATGGCATGGCGCAGGCAGCGAAGAAGCCCGGTGGCGAAGACGTGGCGGCGGATCAGCGGACCGTGACGGTGCGCGGCGCGGGGGCCGGCAAGTACGCCCAGGTCATCGATGTTGACTATCACCGGCTGCTCTCGGACGAGGGACCGGCAACGGGCGGCGACGATGCCGGTCCCAATCCGCACGAGATCGCGCTGGGCGGGCTGGGCGCCTGCACGGCGATGACGCTGCGCATGTACGCCGATCTCAAGAAGATCGCGCTGCAGGACGTGATCGTCAGCCTGTCCTACGAGCGGGTCGACGGGAAAGGGCCGGACGGCAAGCCGGCCAAGATCGATCGCGTGCGGCGCGAGATCGAGATCGTCGGCGAACTCGATGCGGCCCAGCGCCAGCGCATGCTCGAGATCGCCGAACGCTGTCCGGTGCATCGCATGATGACCGGCTACGCGACGTTCGAGACCCGGCTGAAGGAGTAGGATGACGCCGCTATGGCGTATCCGCCGGAGCGAACGCCGTTATCGGCGTCCGGACTTGCGGCGTTGGGCCTCGACGGCGGTGACGGTCGCAAGCGTGATGGCGAACAGCAGCGTGGCGCCGACGACCAGGGCGAGATAGAGCGCGTTTTCGTAGGACATCGCTTCCTCCGTCTTTGCTGAGCGCTTTTTAGAAGCGGGCCGCGTGCCGGACGTTGATCGCGATCAAATGCGACGCCCCGCCGCAGCGCTGCGATTGCCAAGCTTTCGCAAACGCCGTTTAATTGGCGGATCAGACAAGGGAGACGCGCCATTCCCGACAGTAATGTCCTGTCCCAACTGCCGCCGGAGCAGAAGGGCGATGCCGCCTGGTACGGCCCGGCGATGGTCACGCGCAGCGACTGGATCGTCACGCTCGATGCCGCCGACATCGCCGAGATCGATGCGGCGATGGCGCCGCTGCTGGCGCGCGATGCCGACATCGCGGCGCTGACGGCGGCCGACTTCCCGCTGCCGCGCCTGAAAGAGAAGATCGACGGCGCGTTGCACGATCTTTTGCATGGACGCGGCTTCGTGCTGCTGCGCGGCCTGCCCGTCGAGCGCTACGACCGCCGGCAGGCGGCGCTGGCGTTCTTCGGTCTCGGGACGCATTTCGGCAACGCCCGGTCGCAGAACGCCAAGGGTCACGTGCTGGGCCATGTGCGCGACCTCGGTCTCGATGTGAAGGATCCCAGCGTCCGCATCTACCAGACGCATGTGCGCCAGACCTTCCACACCGATTCCTGCGACATCGTCGGTCTGCTGTGCCTGAAGACGGCGAAGAGCGGCGGGCTGTCGGCGCTGGTCAGCTCGACGACGATCTTCAACGAGATGCGCCGGCGGCGGCCGGACCTGCTGCGCCTGCTGTTCGAGCCCATCGCCACCGACCGGCGCGGCGAGGTGCCGGCGGGGATGAAGCCCTATTTCGAGATCCCGGTGTTCAACTGGCACGAGGGTTTTCTCAGCGCCATCTACCAGCGCCAGTACATCGATTCGGCGCAGCGCTTTCCCGACGCGCCGCGGCTGACGCCCAGGCACGTCGAGGCGCTGGACCTGTTCGACGCGCTGGCCAACGATCCGGCGCTCAATCTGCACATGGAGTTCCGCCCCGGCGACGTGCAGCTGGTGCACAACCACACCCTGCTGCACGACCGCACCGGCTTCGAGGACTGGCCCGAGCCGGAGAACAAGCGCCATCTGCTGCGTCTGTGGCTGGCCGCGCCCGGCGCGCGGCCGCTGCCGGCGGTCTACGCCCAGCGCTACGGCAAGGTCGATATCGGCGATCGCGGCGGCATCATCGTGCCGTCGACCACGTCGCTGAACGCGCCGCTGGAAGCGGTTTGACGGGTGACGCTGCCGGCCTAGTGGAAGTCGCGCGATTTGATGGGAATGCGCACGTCCCGGGGATGGACGTTGGTGCGGGTGCGCAGGCGCGCGTCGCCGCCATTGGGATGCGTGACCTCGTCGCCGCGGCCGTATTCGGGAATGACGATGTCGCGGCTGCGGACGGGAAGCGTGTCGTCGGCGATCGAATCGAGCATGGGCGAGAGATCGACCAGCTTCTCCGTCACGACGTGGATCACCAGCCCCTCGCGCTGCAGCCTGCCTTCCGCCCGCATCATTCGGGCGCCCATCACCACCTTGCGGAAGCGCTCGAACACGGCGGGCCAGATGATGACGTTGGCGACGCCTCGTTCGTCTTCCAGAGTGGCGAACACGACGCCGCTGGCGCTGCCCGGCCGCTGGCGCACCAGCACCAGTCCCGCCACTGCGACGATGCGTCCGTCGCGGCCGTTTTCCAGCGTATCGCTGGTGACGATGCCCTGTTGATGCAGCTGCGACCGCAGCAGCGCCAGCGGATGGGTGCGCAACGACAGGCGCAGGCTGGCGTAGTCGTCGACCACGTGTTCGCCGATCGCCATGTCGGGCAGCGTCACCGCCGGCTCGGCCTGAGGCGGCAGGTTCTCCAGCGTCGTTCCGGATCGATCGAACAGCGGCATGCGGTCGTCGCGCAGGCCGCGCACCGCCCATAGCGCCTGTCGGCGGTCGAGGCCGAGGGAGACGAAGGCGTTGGCGCGCGCCATTTTCTCCAGCGCCGCCCGGCTCAGTCCGCTGCGCAGCCACAGATCGTGCATGTTGCGGTAACCCGCGCCGCGCCGCTCGACCATCCGCTTCATGTCGTCTTCGGCCAGGCCGGTGACCTGGCGGAATCCCAGCCGCAGGGCGCGCAGCGGCGTGGTGCGGCCGTGCTCGCTCGAGGGCGCGACGAACGGCCTCGGCGTCGGGGCAGGCTCCAGCGTGCACTCCCAGTCGCTGGCGTTGACGTCGGGCGGCAGGATTTCCACCCCGTGCTCGCGTGCGTCGCGCACGATCTGGGCCGGCGCGTAGAAACCCATCGGCTGGGCGTTGAGCAGGGCGGCGGCGAAGACGTCCGGGTAATGGCATTTGATCCAGGACGAGACGTAGACCAGCAGCGCGAAGGAGGCGGCATGGCTTTCGGGAAAGCCGTAATTGCCGAAGCCCTTGATCTGCTCGAAGCAGCGTTCGGCGAAGCGGCGCTCGTAGCCGTTGCCGACCATGCCGTCGATGAACTTGTCCTCGAAACTGTTGATCGTGCCGGTGTGCTTGAACGTCGCCATGGCGCGGCGCAGCCCGTCGGCTTCGTCGGGAGTGAACCTGGCCGCCACCATGGCGATCTTCATCGCCTGCTCCTGGAACAGAGGCACGCCCAGCGTCTTGCGCAGCACGGCCTCCAGCTCGGCCGAGGGATATTCGACCCGCTCCTTGCCTTCGCGCCGTCGCAGATAGGGATGCACCATGTCGCCCTGGATCGGTCCGGGCCGCACGATCGCCACCTCGATCACCAGATCGTAGAAATTCTTCGGCTGCAGGCGCGGCAGCATCGACATCTGCGCCCGGCTCTCGACCTGGAACACGCCCAGCGAATCGGCGCGCGAGAGCATGTCGTAGGTGGCCTGGTCGCCTTCGGGAATGTGCAGATCGAGATCGCGGCCATGATGCCGGCGGATCAGATCGAACGCCATGCGCAGGCAGGTCAGCATGCCCAGCGCCAGCACGTCGACCTTCAGGATGCCCAGCGCTTCGATGTCGTCCTTGTCCCATTCGATGACGGTGCGGTCCTCCATGGCGGCGTTGGCGATCGGCACCAGATCGTCGAGCCGGTTGCGGCAGATGACGAAACCGCCGACATGCTGCGACAGATGGCGCGGAAAGCCGGTCAGCGTCGCCGCCAGCCGCAGGGCCAGCGAGAGGCGGCGATCGGCAGGATCCAGCCCGGCCTGCCGCACGTGTTCGTCGGGAATGGGTTCGCCCGAGGAACCCCAGACGGAATCGGCCAGCGCGCCGACCGTGTCGGGCGACAGGCCCAGCACCTTGCCGACGTCGCGGATGGCGCTGCGGGTGCGATAGGCGATCACCGTGGCGGTAAGGGCGGTGTGATCGCGGCCGTATGTCTCGTAGATGTGCTGGATGACCTCCTCGCGGCGGCCATGCTCGAAATCGACGTCGATGTCGGGCGGCTGGTTGCGGGCGGTGCTGAGGAAGCGTTCGAACAGCAGGTCGATGCGGTCGGGACCGACGGCGGTAATCCCCAGGCAGTAGCAGACCAGGGAATTGGCCGCCGAGCCGCGCCCCTGGCACAGGATCTTCTTCTCCCTGGCGAAGTCGACGATGTGGCGGACGGTGAGAAAGAACGCCGCGTAATTGCGCTCCCGGATCAGCTTGAACTCGTTCTCGATCTGGCCTCGGTATTTTTCCAGGTCCGTCCTGGAAAAGCGTCGGGCCGCGCCTTCCCAGGTCAGCCGCTCCAGTTCCTCCTGCGGCGATCTTCCCGCGATGCCGGCTTCGACCGGATACTGGTAGTCCAGTTCCGTCATGGCGAAATGGCAGCGCTCGGCGATCTCGACCGTGCGCGCCAGGGCATCGGGATGGCGATGGAACAGCCGCGCCATTTCCTGCGGGCTCTTGATGTGCCGCTCGGCATTGGCATGCAGGCGCCAGCCGGCCTCGTCGATGGTGCAACGCTCGCGGATGCAGGTCAGCACGTCCTGCAGGATGCGCCGCTCCGGCGCGTGATAATGCACGTCGTTGGTGGCGACCAGCGGCGTGTTGCAGCGTCGCCCCAGCTGCTCCAGCTGTTCCAGCCGCCGCGCATCGTCGCCGCGGTAGAGGTGATGGCCCGCCAGATGGCAGCGGCCGCGGAAGACGTCGGCGCAATCGGCCAGGCGGCGGGCGAAATCCTCGCCGGGATTTTCCGGCGGCACGACGACGGCCAGCAGGTTTTCGCTGTGGGCGAAGATATCCTTGAGAAACAGGTGGCACTGGCCCTTGGGCGCGCGACGATTGCCCAGCGTCAGCAGGCGGCAGAGCCTGCCATACCCCCTGATGTCCATCGGGTAGGCCAGCAGCGAGAAACCGTCCTGCGTTACCAGCCGGCTGCCGATCAGCAGCTTGAACTCGTCGGCGTTCCTGTTGGCTTCGCGCGCGGCGACATGCGCGCGCACCACGCCGCCCAGCGTGTTGCGGTCGGTGATGGCGATGGCGCGATGGCCCAGCGCCGCCGCCGTTTCCACCAGTTCGGCAGGGCGCGAGCCGCCGCGCAGGAAGCTGTAGTTCGAGGTGACCTGCAGCTCGGCATAGCCCGGGACAGGCGCGGCCTTCGCCTTCGACGCCGGCCCGCGCATGATTCAGGCCGTCAGTGCGGGCAGGGCGGCGAGATGCAGGATCGGCGCGGCGAGCAGGTCCGACCGCAGCGCCGCCAGGTCGCGATCGGCGGTGATCAGCGCGGCTTCGAGCAGTTCGGCGCAGGCGAGATAGCAACATTCCTCGACCGGCCGGCCAAGCTCCAGGCTGAGTTGCAGGGCGCGTTCATGGTGCTCGCGCGCGGGATGCAGGGTATCGAAATAGCCCGGCGCCTGGCGCAGCGCCTCCTGCGCCTGTTCCGCCGCCATCTCGCCGCGGCGCAGCTTGAGACGGGCGAGCCCCGCCATCTCGACCAGGATCAGATCCGGCGCGTGCAGCGCCAGGTTGGGATCGAGCAGGCGCAATGCCGCCGGCCGCATCGGTTCGGCGACGAACCATTTGAGGGCGACGGCGGCATCGACCACGTAGTTCATCGATCGCGGCCCTCGCGCAGCAGCAGGGCGCTGTCGGTCTGCGGCCGGCCATGCGGCGTCAGGGCGGCGATGTCGTCGGCCAGCGCCACCAGTTCGCGCGCCGAGGGCAGGCGGGCGTGGCGCTCGAGCATGGTGCGCGCTTCGGCCTCGAGCGACCGGTTGTTCGACTTGGCGCGCAGCTTCAGCGCCTGCACCACGGCCTCGTCGAGATTGCGGATCGTCAGGGTTGCCATGTCACTCTCCTAGGGGGCAGGCGGGTTCAGGCGCAGAAGCCGTGCAGATACCAGCGCGCCGTGCGCAGGCTGCCGGCGGCGCCGACGACGCTGTTGAACGGGCCGTCGCGATAGATCCAGTAGCGCTGCCCGTCCTCGGCCTCGATGCGGTAGTAGTCGCGCACCGGCGGCGTGGCGTTGAGCGCGGCGCCGGCCGCGTCCGGCTCGCGCCACCATTCGTTGGCCAGCCGCTCGGGCCCGTCGACCCGCACCACGCGATGCGCCTGCTGGCGCCAGTTGAACTGGCGCGGCGGATCGTCCGGCACCGGCGCGATGACGTCGATCGGCTCGGGACTGGCCAGCAGCCGTACGGGCCGCACCGGCGCCGTCCGGTTCGGGGTGGCCTTGGCGAAGATGCGCCAGTCCTCGGCGAGGGCTGTCGCCGTGCGGGCCGTCGCTGCGCCTGCCGCCGCCAGCCGCTGCACGGCGCGTTCGGGAATGTGGCTCTGGCGCGGGACGAGGCGGATGACCCGATCGGCGCCCAGCCTGGCGGTCAGCCGGTCGATCAGTTCGCCGACCTTGCCGTCCTCGTTGCTTTCGCCCTGCTGCAGGGAATGCTGGCGGCCGACGAAGGGATCGGCGGCGCGGGCGGTGATCAGCATCAGTTCGACCCCGAAGCCGGCATCGATCTGCGCCAGCGGCTCGGCGAACAGGCGCAGCAGATGCTCGGCGTCGCGGCTGGGCTGGCTGGTGCCGATCTCGCAGCGCTCGAACGAGCCATCGACGCGATAGAGCACCAGCTCCACCTGCCGTGCGCCCATGCCGGCGCTTTCGAGCTGGCTGCCCAGGGAGGCCAGCAGCCGCGCGGTGGCGGCGGCGATGTCCTCGGGCCGGCCGATCGGCTCGGCGAAGGCCAGGCGGCAGCGGAAGGGCGGGGTGGGGCGGCGCGGCTGGATGTTCTCGACCATGCGGCCCAGGGCCTGGTCCAGCCGCGCCAGCACCAGTGGACCGAAACGGTTGGTCAGTGGCGCGCGCGGCAGCGAATAGAGATCGCCGACGCGGCGCAGGCCCAGCCTGTTCAGGGTATCGATCGCCTCCTGGGGCAGGCGCAGGGCGGCCATTTCCAGCCCCGCCAGGGCCTTGCGCTGCCCGCCGGGCGCGACGATACGCTGCGCCCGCCCGCCGGCGTCGTAATGCGCCATCGCCCAGGCCGCCCCTGCCGTATCCGCCAGGCCGGCGCGGCAGGCGAAGCCCAGCTTCTCGATCCGTCCGACAAGATCTTCGAGTAGCCTGGCCTCGCCGGCATCGCCGCCGCCAAACAGATGGGCGCAACCGCTGATGTCGAGGAACAGCCCGTAACCCGCCTGGTCGGGAAAATCGTCCAGCGCCACCCAAGGCGTATAGCGGTCGCACCAGGCGGCCAGCTTTTCCAACAGCCGCCGGTCGGCGCCGATATCCTCCTGCGTCACCTGCAGGCCGGGCAGCATGGCGCGGGCATCGGCCAGGCGCTGTTGGCGGTGCAGGCCGGTCCGGGCCGCCGCCTCATTGACGGAAGCCAGCCGCTGCCCGCCGGAAACGCTGGCCAGAGTCGCTCCAGGCCGCTCGCGCCAGTTGGGGTCGAGGCGGGCCAGCCGATCGGTCGAGAGTCTGGGAAACCACAGCGAAATCACCCTTTTCATGGCACCACTCCATCATCCAGCTTCGTTCGTGATCGTCGGTAAGGCCGCGGGCGCGGCGCAGGCTGACCCGCAGGCGGGGGCGGGCAATGTCGTGCAGGCCTGGGGTCGATGCGGCAGGGGCGCTGCTGATCTGCCAGCGGGTCAGCGCCGCGGAAGTGCGCAGGGCGCCCGGCAGGCGTAGCAACAACGCCGGCGTAGCCGTTGATTCGGCTGACAATTGCAGCCGCCGCGTGGCCGTCAGGTCGGCGCTTTTGACCTCGCCCAGGACGGCGGCGGCGACGCCCGAACGCAGGCCTTCCTCCATCGTCCACAGCAGCTGTTCGGGACTGTCGGCCTCGACCAGCAGGAGCCGGGAAGGATCGAAATAGGGTTGCAGACCAATGGCATAGGGGCGGGAATCGAAGCGCCCGCCGCGGCGGCGGACCCAGAGGATCGGCCGGTTCTGCCGCCGCGCCTGGCCGCAACGCCCGAGCAGCCACGCAGCGAAACCAGTAGCGGCAGAGGTTGGCGTTGTTTCGTAAGGACTTACGCCTTCTATTTCATGCAGTCCGCGAATCGATAGACCGCCTTCAGGCAGAACCTGATCGATTTCCGTCACGCCCAGCGCCACAACCTCGTCCGGACTTGAAGATCGGACGTTAAAGCGCTGCTCAAGAACGTTAATTCGTTCCCGGAGAGCGGCGATATCGGACAAGGACGCACTGTGCATGGTCTCGATCCGGATTGTGGCGCCGGGGTCTGCCAGGGGTCTCGAAGGGGGCTCGCGACCCCCTGCCGACCCCCGACTCACCCCCGACTCGGGGTTATCTCGGGCCTGCTTGATGTTCTTGTTTTGTTCTATGCCTGGTCGGGCAGGGAGTCAAATCGATTCCTGCCGGCATTTTGCTGTCATCCGAGGAACATGGCGGCCGTCATGGCTTCGTCGTTTGAGCGGCGGCGTTCCACTGGCTAGGCTGGCCGCCTCATCAAGGAGAACGCATGCCCGACGATCTGGCGCCCAACCTGAAACCCGACGGGGCCGACCTGCCGGTGCTGCCGGAATTCACCCTGACGCTTATCGAGGCGACGGCGGAAACGCTGCGGGGCTATGGCGAGCTGGTCGATCACCAGGACCAGCGGCCGGTCGAAATCGTGCGCTGGCCGGCCCCGGGCCGCCGCCCGGTCGATCCCGGCACCGGCGACCAGGGCGGCACGACCGAGGGGATCTTCGAGTTCGAATGGCGGGGCGACGTGCTGCGCGGGCGCAACAACGCGGTCGACGACGACTACGTGCTGGGCTTCGCCTGCCAGCCGCCGCAGTCAAGCGAGGCCCGGGCCACGGTGAAGCGCGAGAAGGTGCTGCTGTGGCACGCCAACTACCATCCCGATGGCGGCCAGGTGTTCTTTCCCCTGACGCCCGCGCCCTTCGTGGTGCCGCTGGCGCTGCCGGGCGACGAGGTGAGGCCGGAAGACTTCGTCGCCTTCTGGTTCCGGGGCGACAAGGGCCTCTATATCCATCCCGGCATCTGGCACGAGGGCGTGTTCCCGACCGCCGATCGCGGCCGCTTCTTCGACCGCCAGGGCAAGGTGCATGCCCGCATCAGCGTCGATTTCCCGAAGGAATTCGGCTGTTATCTCGCCGCCCCCCTGACCCGATAATCCGACCCGACAAGGAGAACGCCCGTGCCGCGCGCCATCTGGAACGGCAAGATCATCGCCGAAAGCGACCGGTTCGAGACCGTCGAAGGCAACGTCTATTTTCCGCCCGAGACGATCAAACGCGAGTTCTTCAAACCGTCGGATACGCACACGGTCTGCCCGTGGAAGGGCACGGCGAGCTACTACACCGTCGACGTCGACGGCAGGCAGAACAAGGACGCCGCCTGGTACTATCCGGAAACCAAGGAGGCGGCGAACAACATCAAGGGCTACGTCGCGTTCTGGCGCGGCGTCACGGTGGAGAAGTAGAAAGTGGCCGACAATCTGCGCATCGACGGCGAGCGGCTGTGGTCGAGCCTGATGGAAATGGCGCGGATCGGCGCCACGGAGAAGGGCGGCGTCTGCCGCATCGCACTGACCGATCTCGATCGGCAGGGCCGCGATCTGTTCGTCAAATGGTGCCGGGAGGCGGGCTGCGAGGTGCGCGTCGACGCCATCGGCAACATCTTCGCCCGCCGCAGCGGCCGCGACAATTCGCTGCCGCCGATCGTCACCGGCTCGCATCTCGACAGCCAGCCGACGGGCGGCAAATTCGACGGCGCCTATGGCGTGCTGGCCGGGCTGGAAGTGATCCGCGCGCTGAACGACGCCGGCTACGAGACCAACGCGCCGGTCGAGGTCGCGGTATGGACCAACGAGGAGGGCGCGCGCTTCGCGCCGGCCATGGTGGCCTCGGGCGTGTTCGCCGGCGCCTTCGATCTCGACTACGCGCTCTCCCGCACCGATCCCGAGGGCAAGAACTTCGGCGACGAGCTGAAGCGCATCGGCTATGCCGGGCCGGAACGGGTCGGCTTCCCGATCGGCGCCTATTTCGAGGCGCATATCGAGCAGGGGCCGATCCTCGAGAACGAGAACAAGACCATCGGCATCGTCACCGGCGGCCAGGGCCAGCGCTGGTACGAGATCGACATCACCGGCATGGAAAGCCATGCCGGCACCACGCCGATGGAGCTGCGCAAGGACGCGCTGGTCGGCGCGGCCGAACTCATCGTCGCCGCCCGCGCCATCGCCACGGCGCGCCGCAACGGCCGCGCCACGGTCGGCGTCATCAATGCGCTGCCGCAGTCGCGCAACACGATCCCCGGCCGCGTGTCGCTGACCCTCGAACTGCGCCATCCTTCCGACGCCGAGCTGACGGCGATGGATGCCGAAATGCGGGCCGAGGCGGCACGGATCGCCGGGCGGCACGGGCTGGAAACGAAGATCGAGCAGATCTGGTATTTCCCGCCGCAGCCCTTCGACGAGAAATGCGTCGATGCCGTGCGCAATGCCGCGGCGAAGGAGGGGCTGCCGGCGATGGAGATCGTCTCCGGCGCCGGCCACGACGCCTGCTACGTGGCGCGCGTGGCGCCTGCGGCCATGGTGTTCATTCCTTGCGAGGCCGGCATCAGCCACAACGAGATCGAGACCGCGACGCCGGAGCACGTCGCCGCCGGCTGCCAGGTGCTGCTGCAGGCGATGGTGGCGCGAGCGAACGGGTGATGTCGCGCGCCCGCCGGTTCAGCCCAGCGGATTGGTGGTCGACAGGTGAAAGCCCTTGGTCTGGACCGAATCGAGAATGGCGCTGATGCCCGGAGATTTGGTCGTCAGGCCGCCGGCGGCGCCGATATCGAGCTCCTTCAACAGGGCCCAGGGCGCGCCTTCGGCCGGCAGATTGCCCGCCTGCCGGTTGGGCGTGAAGCCGTAGCGGAACTTGAAGGTGGTCCGGTTGCCGGACTGGAACATGAAGATTTTCATAGAATCATTCTAGCACGCGCCGGCGTCGGGCGCCCGTGCTCACGCCAGCCGGCCCAGAACGAAGGCCAGCAGGAAGCCGACCACCGCAACGGGGCCGGTGAAGGCCCGCACTTCGGCGAAAGCCTCGGGGATCATGGTATCGATCACCATTACCAGGATGGCGCCGGCGGCAATGGCGATGGTGACGGCGGTGACTTCCGGCGCCAGCCCGCCCAGCAGCGCCGAACCCAGCGCGGCGGCGATGGCCGACAGCAGAGCAATGGCCGTCCAGATGCCGAACACGTAGGTCGGCGAACGGCCGGCACGTCGCATCCCGGCCGCACTCGACAGGCCTTCGGGCAGGTTGGAGAGGAAGATCGCCGCGAGCAGCACCAGACCGACGCCCTGACCGTCGAGCAGCGAGGCGCCCAGCGCCGCCGACTCGGGCAGGCCGTCCAGCAGCGCGCCCAGCGCGATGGCGGCGCCTGTCGCTTCGGCGCTGTCGCCCGCTTGCGGCGGCGGGCGTTGCGAACGCTTGCGGTGGCGGGCGCCGTATCGCGCCAGCAGCGCGTTGGCCGCGGCATAGACCAGCGCGCCGGCGGCGAAACCGGTGGCGGCCGCCGCCAGCCCGCCGATTGTGGCGGCCTCGTCCATCAGTTCGAAGGCCAGGGCGGAAATAAGCACGCCGGCGCCGAAGGCCATGATCGCGGCGATCGCCGCCTGCGAGAAGCGCAGGAACCAGCCGGCCAGCGCGCCCAGCAGCAGCGCCGAGCCGCTCAGCAGCCCCCATAGCCCGGCTTGCAGCCAGATCGCCATGCGCTCCCCTAGAGCAAATCTTGCTTTTACGGAATCGCTCGCGATCCCGTAAAAGCATGTGAACTTGATCTGAGTATAGAGGAATAGAACGGATTCACACGATCAGGCGGAAGCGGGCGCTTCCATCTGATCGTGATCCGCCCTAGCCCGCCTGCGCCTCGCGCTGGCGGCGGCGTTGCTGGCGCTGCAGGACGATGGTGGCGACGATGATGCCGAGCGTGACGATGCCGACGATGATCGAGGCCAGCACGTTGATCTCGGGACTGACGCCGCGGCGGACGCTGGAATAGACCAGCATCGGCAGGGTGGTGGCGGTGGGGCCGGTGACGAACTGGGTGATGACCAGATCGTCGATCGACAGGGTGAAGGCCAGCAGCCAGCCCGATATCAGGGCCGGCGAGATGATCGGCAGGGTGATGACGAAGAAAACCTTGGCCGGTCGCGCGCCCAGATCCTGCGCCGCCTCCTCGAGCGCGTAGTCGAAGGTCACCAGGCGCGACTGCACGATGACGGCGACGTAGGCCATGGTGAAGGTGATGTGGGCGATGGCGATGGTGGTGAAGCCGCGCTCGGGCCAGCCGAACAGCCGCTCCAGCATGACGAAGAGCAGCAGCATGGAGATGCCCATGATGACTTCGGGCATGACCAGCGGGGCGGTGATGAGACCGGTGAAGAGCGTGCGGCCGCGGAAGCGGCGGTAGCGGGCCAAGGCGACGCCGGCGAAGGTGCCGAGGATCACCGCCACGGTGGCGTTGACGACGCCGATCTGCAGCGACAGCAGGGCGGCGGAGACCATCTCCTCGTTCTCCGGCAGCGCCTGCCACCATTTCAGCGAGAAGCCGGACCAGATCGTCACCATGCGCGATTCGTTGAACGAATAGGCGACGACCGAGACGATCGGGATGTAGAGAAAGGCGAAGGCGAACACCATCGCGGTGATGACGAAGCGCGAGCGGCGGTTCAGCATGTCAGGCCTCGCGCTCGGCCTGGCGGGCGCGCAGGCGCTGGAACCAGACGATGGGCAGGACCAGGATCAGCAGCATGGTGACGGCGACGGCGGAAGCCAGCGGCCAGTCGATGTTCTGGAAGAATTCGTCGGACAGCACCTTGCCGATCATCAGCGTCTCCGAGCCGCCCAGCAGGTCGGGAATGACGAACTCGCCTACGGCGGGGATGAACACCAGCATGCAGCCGGCCAGAATGCCGGGCGCCGACAGCGGCAGGGTGACGGTCAGGAACGACTTGAACGGCCGGGCGCCGAGATCGGCCGCGGCTTCGAGCAGCGACAGGTCCATCTTCTCCAGGGTGGCGTAGAGCGGCAGCACCATGAAGGGCAGGTAGGCGTAGACGATGCCGAAGAAGATCGCCCATTCGGTGCCAAGCAGGATCAGCGGCTGGTCGATCAGGCCGATGCCGAGCAGCACCTGGTTGAGCAGGCCGGTCTGACCGAGAATGCCGATCCAGGCGTAGATGCGGATCAGGAACGAGGTCCAGAACGGCAGGATGATCAGCATCAGCAGCGGCGCGCGCCAGCGGTCGGAGGCGCGGGCGATGCCGTAGGCCAGCGGATAGCCGATCAGCAGGGTGAGCACGGTCGAGATTGCCGCGATGCGCAGCGAATTGAGATAGGCCGAGACGTAGAGATCGTCGCCGAGGATGAAGGCGTAGTTCTTCACCGCCTCGGCCAGCCGGATGGTGCCGTCGGAGAAGGCGGCGAAGCTGAAGGGCGGCACGTCGTAGGTCGCGGTGCCGAAGCTGATCGCCAGCACGATCAGGAACGGCGCCAGGAAGAACAGCAGCAGCCAGAAATAGGGAACGGCGATGACGAAGCGGGCGCCGGTGACGCCGAGGCGGCGGCCCAGCGCCAGCAGGCCGCGATAGAGGGCGAACTGCATCAGCCGCAGATGCAGGCCCTCGACGACGCCTACGACGCGGGCTTCCTCGCCGGAGAGGTAGGCGCGGGACGGCGGGCGGGCCATGTCAGGCGCCGCTCACGAGGTCAGCACGATGGCGTTGGCCGGCTCCCAGGAGAGATAGACTTCCTCGTCCCAGGACACGGCGGGTTCGGCCAGGCGCACCAGATTGGGCATGGTGGCCTGCATGGTCTCGCCCGAATCGAGCGTCACGTAGTAGGTCGACACGTCGCCGAGATAGCCGATGTCGCGCACCTTGCCGTGCGTGAAATTGTACGGTCCCTCCGGCCTGGTGCGCGTGATCTTGACCTTTTCCGGCCGGATGGCGACCCAGACGGTGGCGGCGGGCGCGGCCGAGACGCCGTGGCTGACATAGACCGTGCAGCTCAGCGCGGGCGATTCGACGGTGACGTGGTCGGGCTTGTCCTCGAGCAGCCGGCCCTCGAACATGTTCACCGAGCCGATGAAGTCGGCGACGAAGGTGCTGTTGGGGAATTCGTAGATCTCGTTCGGCGTGCCGACCTGGATTATCTCGCCGCGATCCATCACCGCGATGCGCGAGGCCATGGTCATGGCCTCCTCCTGGTCGTGCGTCACCATGACGAAGGTGATGCCGACCTTCTCCTGGATGTTCATCAGCTCGAACTGGGTCTGCTCGCGCAGCTTCTTGTCGAGCGCGCCCAGCGGCTCGTCGAGCAGCAGCAGCTTGGGCTGCTTGACCAGGGCGCGGGCCAGCGCCACGCGCTGGCGCTGGCCGCCCGAGAGCTGGTGCGGCTTGCGCTTTGCGAACTGCGACATCTGCACCATGTCGAGAATGCCGGCGACGCGCTCGGCGATCTGCGCCCTGGGCAGCCCGTCCTGGTTCAGGCCGAAGGCGATGTTCTGCTCGACGTTCATGTGCGGGAACAGCGCATAGGACTGGAACATCATGTTGACCGGGCGGTCGTAGGGGGCGACGCCGGCCATGTCGACGCCGTCGATCAGGATGCGGCCCTCGGTCGGCGTCTCGAAGCCGGCCAGCATGCGCAGCAGGGTGGTCTTGCCGCTGCCCGAGCCGCCGAGCAGGGCGAACAGCTCGCCGCGATAGATGTTGAGGCTGACATCGGCGACGGCGGTGAAGTCGCCGAAGCGCTTGACCACGTTTTCGATGCGGATGTAGGGCACCGCGGCGGGATCGTTCCACGGCTCCGGCGTGCGGCGCGGGGCGCGGGCCTGGTCGGCGATGGCCATTTAAGCGGCGGGCCTCCGAAGCTGGGCGAGGCGGACGGCGCCCGTTCGCGCCGTCCGCCGATCCGCTATTTGCCGGTCTTGATGCTGGTCCAGCTGCGGGTGCGCAGCTGCTCGTACTTCCGGTCGGCGGCGCTGATCGTGTAGAGATTGGCCATCACCTCGTCGGAGGGATAGATGTTCTCGTTCTCAGCCACTTCCTTGTCGAGGAACTGCTTCGCCTTGGCGTTGCCGTTGGCGTAGCCGACGAAGTTGGAGCTCTCGGCCGCGACCTTGGGGTCGAGCAGGTAGTCGATCCACTTGTAGGCGTTGTCGACGTTGGGCGCGGAGGCCGGGATGGCCATGACGTCGACCCACAGCAGCGCGCCTTCCTTGGGGATGGTGTACTCGATCTCGACCTTGTTCTTGCTGCTGGCGGCGCGATCGGCGGCCTGCAGGATGTCGCCGCTGTAGCCGAAGGCGACGCAGATATTGCCCTGCGCCAGCGCGTTGATGTACTCGGACGAATGGAAGCGGCGGATATAGGGCCGCACCGCCTTGAAGGCGGCGACCGCCTTCTCCAGGTCGGCCGGATCCTTGCTGTCGGGATCGAGCTTCAGGTATTTCAGCGCCGCCGGGATCATGTCGGTCGGGCTGTCGAGCACCATGACGCCGCAATCCTTGAACTTCGAGACCACGGCGGGATCGAAGATCATGCGCAGCGAATCGACCGGGGCGTCGGGCATCGCCTTCTTCACCTTGGCGACGTTGTAGCCGATGCCGGTGGTGCCCCACATCCAGGGCACGGCGTACTGGTTGCCCGGATCGTACTTGGCGAGCTGCTTTATGATCACCGGGTCGACGTTGGCGTAGTTCTTCAGCTTCGACTTGTCGAGCTTCTGGTAGATGCCGGCCGGAATCTGGCGCACCAGGAAGGGCGAGGCGGTCGGATAGACGACGTCGTAGCCCGACTTGCCGGCGCGCAGCTTGGCGTCGAGCGATTCGTTGGAATCGTAGACCGAATAATTGACCTTGATGCCGGTCGCCTTGGCGAAATTGTCGACCGCGTCCTCGGCGATGTAGTCGGACCAGTTGTAGACGTTGACCTGGCCCTGGGCCGAGGCCGAGCCGGCTGCAAACAGCGTGGCGAGAGTTGCGGCGACGGACAGGCCGGCAATGGCGAACTTCATCTGGATCGTGCCCCCGTGTTCGGATTTCGGCTTCGCAACCGGACCCCGCCGGCTGCGCTTCGAGCGATTCATAAGGAGAGGGGGCTGCGGTGTAAAGCGCCGGGGGCGCGCCGCCGGCGTCGCCTAGCTGACGGCGTGTGGAGAAGGACACAACCGGCCGCCTTAGCGGCGCGAAAAGCGTCAATCGGACGCAGCGTCGTGGTCTCAGACCCCGAGATAGCGGTGCTGCAGGGCCGGATCGGCGGCGAGTTCGGCCGAGGCGCCGGCCCATACGACGCGGCCCTTTTCGACGATGTAGTGGCGGCTGGCCAGCGCGATCAGCGCCTGCACGTTCTTGTCGATCAGCAGGATGGCCTGGCCCTCGGCCTTGAGGGCGGCAAGGCAGCGCCAGATTTCCTGACGGATGATCGGCGCCAGCCCCTCGGTGGCCTCGTCGAGGATCAGCAGGCGCGGGTTGGTCATCAGCGCCCGGCCGATCGCCAGCATCTGCTGCTCGCCGCCGGAGAGCTGGTTGCCCATGTTGTTCTGGCGCTCGGCAAGCCGCGGGAAGAACTCGAAGACGCGAGCCAGCGTCCAGGGGCTGGCGGCGCCGGCGCGGTTGGCGGCGGCGGCGACCAGATTCTCCCGGACGCTGAGATTGGGAAATATCTGGCGCCCTTCCGGCACCAGCCCGATGCCGAGCTGGGCGATGCGGAAGGAGGGCAGCTTCTCGATGCGCCGGCCGTCGAACTCGATCTCGCCGGCCCGCACGGCGACCATGCCGAGGATGGAATGGACGGTGGTGGTCTTGCCCATGCCGTTGCGGCCCATCAGGGTCACGACTTCGCCCGCGTCGACCGCCAGCTCCATGCCGAACAGCGCCTGGCTGGCGCCATAGAAGCTCTCCAGGCCGCGCACGCGCAGCATCACGGGCCTCCCGCCGCGGCTGTGGCCTCGTCGCCGAGATAGGCCTGGCGCACCTCGACGTTGGCCCGGATCTCGTCGGGGCTGCCGCTGGCGATGGCGCGGCCGTAGACCAGCACGGTTATGCGGTCGGCCAGGGCGAAGACGGCGTTCATGTCGTGCTCGACCAGCAGGATGGTGCGCCGACCGCGCAGGCCGCGCAGGAATTCGGTCATGCGGGCCGATTCCTCGGCGCCCATGCCGGCCATCGGCTCGTCCAGCAGCAGCAGCGTGGGTTCGCCGGCCAGCGCCATGGCGATTTCGAGCTGGCGCTGCTCGCCGTGCGAGAGGGCGCCGGCAGCCATGTCGGCGCGTCCGGCCAGGCCGACCTGTTCGAGTACCGCCATGGCCGGATCGCGCAACGCCGCCTGCGCCCGCGCCGGCGCCCAGAAGCGGAAGGAATGGCCCTGATGCGCCTGCACCGACAAGGCGACGTTGTCGAGGGCGCTGAAACTGGCCAGCACCGAGGTGATCTGGAACGAGCGCGCCAGGCCCAGACGGGTGCGGGCATGGACGGGCAGGGCGGTGATGTCGGCGCCGTCGAACAGGATGCGGCCGGAATCCGGTTTCAGCGCGCCGCTGAGCTGGGCGACCAAGGTCGTCTTGCCGGCGCCGTTGGGGCCGATCACGGCGTGGATTTCGTTGCGCGCGATGTCGAGCGACAGCGCGTCGGTGGCGACCAGGCCGCCGAACGCCTTGCGCAGGCTCTCGGTGCGCAGCACGGGGTCAGCCATGGCCGCCTCCCTGGGAGCGGGCGCCGCCGGGCAGCAGGCTGTCGATGCCGCCGCGGGCGTAGAGCACGACCAGCACCAGCAGCGGGCCGAAGATCATCTGCCAGTAATCGGTGAAGCCCGACAGCACCTCCTCGATGACGAGGAAGGCGACGGCGCCGTAGAGCGGGCCGAACAGGCTGCCCATGCCGCCCAGCACCACCATGATTATGAAGTCGCCCGAGCGGGTCCAGTGCATCATCGCCGGGCTGACGAACTCGGCGCGATCGACCTCCAGCGCCCCGGCCAGCCCGCACAGCGCGCCGGCGATGACGAAGGCGGCCAGCTTGTAGCGGTAGGTCGGAAATCCCAGCGCCTGCATGCGCGGCTCGTTGGCCTTGGCGCCCTGCAGCACCATGCCGAAGCGCGAATTGACGATGCGCCACGTCAGGTAGAGCGCGGCCATGGCCAGCGCGAAGGTCAGGTAGTAGAGCTGCACGCGGTTGCCGGTCGACAGCGGGCCGAATTTGGTGGCGGCGGACAGCACCATGCCGTCGTCGGCGCCGTACTCCTCCAGTCCGACGCCGACGAAATAGACCATCTGGCCGAAAGCCAGCGTGATCATGATGAAGTAGACGGCGCGGGTGCGCAGGCTGAGCGCGCCGACCGCGACGGCGAGCAGGGCCGAACCCAGCATGGCCACCGGATACTGCAGGAAGCCGCTGGTCACGCCGTGATAGGCCATGATGCCGACGGCGTAGCCGCCGACGCCGAAGAACATGGCGTGGCCGAAGCTGACCATGCCGCCATAGCCCAGGATCAGGTTGAGGCTGATGGCGGCCAGCACGTGCACCAGCACGCGGGTCATGACGGTCATGGCGAAGACGTCGTCGAACAGCGCCGAATAGACCGGCAGCAGCGCCAGAACGGCGATCAGCGCGGCGTTGATGCCAAGGCGCAGCCGGTCCTGCATGTCAGTTGCGCCCGAACAGTCCGGTCGGGCGCCAGATCAGCACCACGATCATGATCAGGTAGATCAGCATCGAGGCGATCGCCGGGCCGATGGTGGAGGCCGAGGTGGCGGGCATGGCGAGCTTCAGCAGGTCGGTGAGGAACACCCGGCCCAGCGTGTCGATCAGCCCGACGCCCAGCGCGGCGACGAAGGTGCCGCGGATCGAGCCGATGCCGCCGATGACGATGACGACGAAGGCCTGGATCAGCACTTCCTCGCCCATGCCGCTGTAGACGGTCGAGATCGGCGCGTTCATCAGGCCGGCGAGGCCGGCCAGGGCGGCGCCGATGCCAAACACGGTGGTGAAGAGCAGGCGGATGTTGACGCCGAGCGCGGAGACCATGCGCGGGTTGCTGGCGCCGGCGCGGATCAGCATGCCGGTGCGCGTGCGGGCGATCAGGTACCACAGCGCCGCCGCGACGATCAGCGCCACGACGGTGATGCCGAAGCGGTACACCGGGTAGGGCACGCCCGGCAGGATCTCGAAGCGCGCCTGCAGCCACGACGGCAGGGCGATCGACAGGCCGCCGGCGCCCCATATCGCCTGGACGGCGCGATTGAAGAACAGGATCAGGCCGAAGGTGGCCAGCACCTGGTCGAGATGGTCGCGGGCGTAGAGCGAGCGCAGCACGGCGAATTCCAGCGCCATGCCGATCAGCAGGGTGGCGACCAGCGCCAGCGCGCCGCCGAGCAGGAACGAGCCGGTGAACTCGATGAAGGTGAAGGCGAGGTAGGCGCCCAGCATGTAGAGCGAGCCGTGCGCCAGATTGACCATGTCCATGATGCCGAACACCAGCGTCAGTCCGGCGGCCAGCAGGAAGATCAGCAGGCCGAGCTGGATGCCGTGCAGGGTGTTCTCGATCAGAAGCGTGGTCACTTGGTCCTCGCGCCCCGCCGCGGGGCCGCAAAACGGTCCCGGAAACGCAACAGGAGCGCCGCAGCGCTCCTGTTCATGGAATCCGCGGGGATCACTTCATCGGGCATTCGGACGCGAAGGGATCCTGATGGTCCTTGAGGACCGTCGAAACCGTCTTCAGCGTCAGCACGCCATCGGCGTCCTTCACCACTTCCTGCAGGTAGAAGTTCTGGATCGGGAAATGGTTGTTGCCGAACTTGAAGCCGCCGCGCACCGACTTGAAGTCGGCCTTCTTGAGCGCGGCGCGGATGGCATCGGTCTTGGTGACGTCGCCCTTGACCGCTTCCATCGCGCTGGCGATCAGCATGATGGTGTCGTAGGCCTGCGCGCCGTAGAACGAGGGGTAGGTGCCGTGCTTCTTCTTGAAGTCGGCGACGAACTTCTTGTTGGCCTCGTTCGGCAGGTCCTGCACCCATTCCTGCGTGCCCGGAATGCCGATCGCCGCATCCTTCTGGCGCGGCAGCGACAGCGCGTCGATCGTGTAGACCGTGTAGAGCGGCACCGAACCGCGCAGGCCGGCCTGTTCGTACTGGGTCAGGATCTGCACGCCGGCCGGGCCGGGATAGAACACGAACAGCGCCTCGGCGCCCGAAGCGCGGACCTTGGCGAGTTCGGCGGAGAAGTCGAGCTGGCCGGGCCACTTGGTGTAGTCCTCGCCGACCAGCTCGCCCTTGAAGGTGCGCTTGACGCCCGCCGCCATGTCGCGACCAGCGGCGTAGTTGGGCGACATCACGTAGAGCTTCTTGATGCCCTTCTGGTTCAGCGTCTCGCCCAGAGCCATCGGCGTCTGGTCGTTCTGCCAGGCGACGCCGAAGAAATTCTTGTGGCAGCCTTCGCCGGCGATCTGCGAGGGACCGGCGTTCGAGCTCAGCACGAAGGTGCCGGCGTCGGCCGCCGACTTGTAGGAAGCCAGCAGCACGTTCGACCAGATGTATCCGGCCACGAACGGCACCTTGTCCTGCGTGACCAGCTTGTCGGTCTTCTGCTTGCCGACATCGGGCTTCTGCTGGTCGTCCTCGTAGATCACCTCGACCGGCTTGCCAGCCATCTTGCGGCCAAGATGGTCGAGCGCCAGCTCGACGGAATTCTTCATGTCCTCGCCGATGATCGCGGTCGGACCGCTCAGCGTGGTGACGTAGCCGATCTTGATGGCGTCCTGCGCCAGCGCCGGACCGGCAAGGAGCGACAGCGCCGACGCAGCGGCGAGCATCTTGAACTTCATTTGAGGCCTCCCAGTGCCATGTCTGATTGATGGCCGTTCACCGGCCTTTGGATTGGACCGCACATTATCAGAGCGCGGGTCGAGAAACAGCGGAATCGCGGCACTTTAGCATCGTTGGTACCCCTAACAAGCGGAATTTACCCAACGGATGCAATCCGGTAGCCACGATGCCGGTTTCCAGCTTCGAGCCGCCCGGCCGGCTGCCAAAGGAGGCCGCGCCGGATGCTTCCCGCTACTGGCGCAGCTTGAAGCGCTGGATCTTGCCGGTGGCGGTCTTGGGTAGTTCGGCGACGAAGTTGATCCAGCGCGGATACTTGTAGGGCGCCAGCCCCGCCTTGCAATGCTCCAGCAGCGCCGCCCGGAGCGCCGCGCCGTCGTCGCTGGCGATCAGGGTCGCATCCTTGAGCACGATATAGGCTTCCGGCTTGATCAGCCGGTCGCTGTCGGCGCGGCCGACGATCGCGGCTTCGAGAACGGCGACATGCTCGATCAGGCGGGCCTCGATCTCGAACGGCGAGCACCAGATGCCCCCGACCTTGAGCATGTCGTCGGAACGTCCGCCATAGGTGTAGTAGCCTTCGGCGTCGCGGCTGTACGTGTCGCCCGTGTTCAGCCAGCCATCGACCATGGTCTCGGCGGTCTTGGCCGGATTGTTCCAGTAGTATTTGGCGGTCGAGTTGCCCTTGATCCACAGTTTGCCCGGATCGCCGTCGGCCACCGGCTTGCCGTTCTCGTCGACGATGCGCGCCTCGTAGCCCGGCACCATTCGTCCGCTGGCGCCCGGCTTGACGTCGTTGAGACGGTTGGAGATGAAGATGTGCAGGGCCTCGGTCGAACCGATGCCGTCCAGAATGACCAGGCCGGTCTTCTCCTTC
>JBFWZG010000033.1:0-26661 GCA_050185515.1 Reyranellaceae bacterium | reverse complement strand
TCCGGTCCCGGAGCGGGGCGATGTCGAAGCGGCGCTGGGCGGTGTGCTCTGCCGCTGCACCGGATACGGCAAGATCGTCGACGCGGTGCTCGCTGCAGGGGCGCAGGGGCAGGTTGCCGCCGTGCCCGACGGACCGGCCGTCGGCAGTCGCCTGCCGAAAGTCGACGGCGCAGCCAAACTGACGGGCAACGAACACTACGGCGCCGATACCATCCCCCCCGACGCGTTGTGGCTACGGGTGGTGCGCAGCCCGCATCATCATGCCCGGGTGCGATTGGGAGATTTCGCGCCGGTGTTGGCTGCTTCGCCGGGAATTGTCCGCGTGTTGACGGCTGCCGACGTGCCTTTCAACGGTTTCGGCATTTATCCCGATATCAAGGACCAGCCGGTACTTGCTGACCAGGTCGCCCGCTATCGCGGCGAGGCCATAGTTGCCCTGGTCGGCGAAAAAAGCGCGGTCGAAGGGGTCGACATTGCTTCCTTGCCGATAAGCTACGAGCCGTCGCCTGAAGTCTTCGGGGTCCAAGCCGCGACGTCGCCGGGCGCAACGCTCGTGCAGGCGGAGAAGCCGGGCAACCTGTTGATCGAAGGCGGTGTACGGTGCGGCGACGTCGATGCGGGCTTCGCCCAATGCGCCGCCATCGCCAAAGGCGAGTTTCGTACCGCCTTTGTCGAACACGCCTATATCGAACCGGAAGCGGGGTGGGCGCGCCGCGTTGGCGACCGCCTGGAGATCCACGTCACGACGCAGGCGCCGTACATGGATCGCGACGAGGTGGCCAGCGTCATGCGGCTGCCCAAGGATGCGGTGCGCATCGTGCCGACGGCGTGCGGCGGCGGATTCGGTGGCAAGCTCGACGTTTCGGTGCAGCCGCTGCTGGCGGTGGCCGCGTGGCTTCTGGACCGGCCCGTGGCCTGCGTATACACGCGCCCCGAAAGCATGGCGGCCTCGACCAAGCGACACCCGGCGCGGGTGCGGGCGAAGTTCGGATGCGACGCGGCGGGCCGTTTGCTGGCCTGCGAATCGCGCGCCGATTTCGACACGGGCGCTTATGCAAGCTGGGGCCCGACGGTCGCCAATCGCGTGCCGGTACATGCGACCGGCCCCTACCGAGTGCCAAATGCCCGAACCTGGGGGGCGGCATGGTTCACGAATGGGCCGCCGGCTGGCGCGTTCCGCGGTTTCGGCGTGCCGCAATCGGCCATCGCGCACGAGGCGCTGATGGACGAGCTGGCCGATGGGCTGGGAATTGACCGCCTGGAGTTTCGCCGCCGCAATGCCTTGCGCGCCGGCGACGCGACGGCGACCGGGCAGGCACTCCAGCAATCCGCCGGGCTGGTCGCCTGTCTCGACGCGCTCGAGCCGCACTGGAAAGCCGGGCTGAACGCAGCCGCCAGCCACAACGCCATTGGCGGCACGACACGGCGCGGCGTCGGTATCGGCTGCATGTGGTACGGCATCGGCAATACTTCGATGTCCAATCCGTCGGTGATGCGTATCGTGCTGACCCGAGACGGCAGGTTGACGCTGCTGAACGGCGCGGTCGATATCGGTCAGGGATCGAACACCATAATGACGCAGATCGCCGCCGATGCGCTCGGATTGCCGACCGCTGCATTCTCTCTTGTGATGGGCGATACGGATCTGACGGCCGACGCCGGCAAGACATCGGCGTCGCGTCAGACATTCGTCTCCGGCAAGGCGGCGCAACTCGCCGGCGCAGATCTGCGGGCCAGGATCCTGCGGCTGGCCAATGCCGGCGACGGTGCCGTTCTCGATCTCGCCGACGGAACCTTGGCGGTCAAGGATGGCGGGACCATTCGCACCATCGACCTGGCTGCTCTGCCCGCCGACGACGACGGCATCGTATTGCGGGGCGAAGGCACCTTCGATCCACCGACCACGCCGCTCGACGCCGACGGACAGGGCGTACCATATGCGACCTACGCTTTCGCCGCCCAGATCGCCGAGGTGGAAGTCGACATCGAACTCGGAACGGTCAAAGTTAATCGCATCGTGGCGGCCCATGACGTCGGCAAGGCAATCAATCCGACCCAGGTTGAGGGCCAGATCCAGGGCGGCGTGGCGCAAGGGTTGGGACTGGCGCTGATGGAAGAGTATCTGCCTGGCCGCACCGAGAACCTGCATGATTACCTGATCCCGACCATTGGCGATGTGCCGCCGATCGAGTGCATCCTGATCGAGGACGCCGAACCCCTGGGACCGTTCGGCGCCAAGGGTGTCGGCGAACCAGGCCTGGTGCCAACGGCGCCCGCGATCCTTGGCGCGATACATCAGGCGACGGGAATCCGCATGCGTCAGGTTCCAGTCCTGCCACATCGGTTGCGCGCAGCGCTGCGGGAACGGGAGACCGGGCAATGAGCGATGCCCTCGCAGCACCAACCGACCAGGTCGTCCGTTGCGACGCCTGCCCGGTGCTGTGCCGCATCCGTCCCGGCAAGCTTGGCGCCTGCGACCGCTATGGCAACGAGAATGGCAAGCTGGTGCGCACCGATCCGCTTCTCGTCCTGGAACGGCGCGTCGATGCGGGCGAAGCGGTCGTTCCCTTTCTTCAGGGCAGCGAGAACTGGAACGGAAGCCTGACGGTGCAGCCGCCCGTTTTCGTCACCGGTATCGGCTCGGGGACTACATATCCCGACTACAAACCGGCGCCCTTCATCGTCGCCAGCAAGCACGACGGCGTCGATATGGTGACCGTGGTCAGCGAAGGGATATTCAGCTACTGCGGCGTCAAGGTGAAGATCGACACCGATCGCTATCTTGGGCCCGAGCAGGCGGCCGTGCGCGTCGACGGCGAACAGATCGGGCACGTAACGACTGCCGAATACGGGTCGCAGATGCTGTCGCTGGGTGGCGTGCGGCATCTGACGGGCGGCTCCAAGAAGGAAGGAGTCGTCACGTGTGACGCGATGCTGGCTCTGTGCAACGGCCAGGGGGTCGAGATGACGGTCGACGGCGGCGCCAGGGTGGTCGTTCAGGCCGGCAAGGCGCCGACCGTCGATGGCGATCAGGAAACCCGCATGCGGGTCGGGTGCGGCTCTGCCACCATTGGCATGTTCGCCCAGCAATGGTTCGGGCAGGCCGACGAAGTGATTGTGGTCGACGACCACATCACCGGCGTGCTGAGCGAGCATCAGGCCGGACGCTTCCTCGATATGCCCCCTGCCGGCATCCGGGTGCGTGGCCGCAAATCGACGCCCGGCCGGTACTTCCAGGTCGCGGAACACGGTTCGGGCTGGGGCGGCACCGACATCGCCGATCCGCTATCGATCATCGAGCGGATCGATCCCAAGACGGCATGGCCGGGACTGAAGCTGCTATTCGTATCCACGACGGGCGAGGATTCCGCCTGGTTTGAGCTGGACGAGGAACTGACGCCGCGGGCTGCGGCAATGCCCCCTGCCGTGCGCAAGGTCGTCGAACGGATCGCCGAGAATTGCGAGCCGGCGCTTTGCACGGTTCTGTTCATGGCCGGCGCCGGCGGCTCGTTGCGCGCCGGCGTCACCGAAAATCCCGTCAGACTTACGCTCTCGGTCAAGGACCGCCTGACGCAAGTTACCAGTGGCGGCGCGCCGGTATATGTCTGGCCAGGCGGCGGAATCACCTACATGGTGGACGTGACGCAAATGCCGAAGAATTCCTTCGGTTATGTCCCGACACCGGCCATCGTGGCACCGATCGAGTTCACCATGTCGCGGGCGGACTATCTTGCGCTCGGCGGCTATGGCGGCAGCATCGTGGATATCAATGTCGTCCTGGCCGGCAACCGGTTGCGGAAGCCGTCATGAGCGGACCGCGGGGACGCTTCCTGCCCGACGGCCAGCGGCTGCATTTGCAGCACGGACCGATCGACCTGATCGTCGAAGCGTTCGGTCGGGCAGACGAGGTCGAAGCCGCCTATCGTCAGGCCTGGCAACGCTTCCAGAGCATCCTGCAGGAGCTGGTCGACGAGTTGGCTCGATTGCGACAGCCCCTGACGCAGGCCGTTCCTCTGCTGCGGGGAGCAACGGCGCGACGAATGCTCAAGGCCACCCTGCCCTTCCGACCCCGCTTCATCACGCCGATGGCGGCGGTTGCTGGCGCGGTCGCGGATGAAGTGATGGCGGCGATGACCGAGAACCGGCACCTCCACAAGGCTTACGTCAACAATGGCGGCGACATCGCCCTGCATCTCACGACAGGACATGCGCTGCGGGCAGGCGTGGTCACGAACCAAGACATGCCGGCGCTCGACGCCTTCACCGAGATAAAGCATGAGGACGCCGTCCGTGGCATGGCAACGTCGGGCTGGCGGGGACGTTCACTGTCGCTGGGTATCGTCGACGCCGTGACCGTACTTGCTGCGACCGCCGCGGCGGCGGACGCCGCCGCGACCATGATCGCCAACGCCGTGAACGCAGAGCATCCGGCGATCGAACGTATGCCCGCCTCCGCCGTACGAGACGACAGCGATCTGGGCGATCTACTCGTGACGACCACTGTCGGCGACCTGCCGCGAGAGACTGTGGACCGTGCTTTGTCGCTGGGATTGGAAGAAGCCGAGCGATTGCAGGCAACCGGCCTGATCGACAGCGCCTTCCTGGCGCTGCAGACTCAGAGCCGCGTCACGAGCGCGTGTCGCAACTACTCAGCGCTGCCAGGGAGGAGATCGACGTGGAACTGATCAGGATCCGTAAATTCCAGATCGTGACCGAGGAAATCCTGCACGAGGGCGGCCCGCTGCCAGAATCTCCCAGGCGTCGCGGCGCGATCGCGGTCGTGTTGGCCAATCCCTACGCCGGTCGCTACGTCGAGGATATCACACCGCTGATGGAAGCCATGAAGGAACTCGGCAAAGACATGTCGGCCCGCCTGGTCCGGGCGATCGGCGTCAAACCTTCCGAAATAGAGGCCTATGGAAAAGGTTCGATCGTCGGTGGCGATGGCGAACTCGAGCATGGCGCGCTGTGGCATGTGCCGGGCGGCTACGGCATGAGGGAGGTTCTCGGCGGCGCCAAGGCGATCGTGCCGTCAGCCAAGAAAGTCGGGGGTATCGGCGCGGCGATCGACGTGCCGATCCATCACGTCAATGCGGCGTACGTCCGATCGCATTTCGACGCGATGGATGTGCGAGTGCCCGACGCGCCGCGGGCCAGCGAACTCGTTTTCGTCCTCGCCATGACGACCGGACCGCGCGTCCACGCCCGCGTCGGCGGGCTGCAGGCTTCGGAGATCAAGGGCGAGGACGGGTTGCGCTAGAATGGACCAGCAAGCAGTATCGCAAATCAAATTCATGAGGAGGCTGACATGATGCAACGACGTGCCGTACTGGCCGCAGCGGCAGCTGCATTGGCGATCGGTTTCGCGGCGCCAGCCATGGCGCAGGGGACGATCAAGATCGGAGAAATGAATTCGTACAAGGTTTTCCCGGCATTTCTCGATCCGTACAAGAAAGGCTGGGAGCTGGCGGTCGAGGAAGTCAACGCCGCCGGTGGCGTGATGGGAAAGAAGATCGAGATCGTTTCGCGCGACGACAATGGCAATCCTGGCGACGCGGTGCGCGTCGCGGAGGAATTGCTCAGCCGCGAGAATGTCTCGTTCCTGATCGGCACCTTCCCGTCGAACGTGGGTCTGGCGGTTTCCGATTTCGCGAAACAGAAGAAAGTTCTGTTCATCGCCGCCGAACCGCTTACCGACAAGATCGTGTGGGATGCCGGCAACAAGTACACGTTCCGCCTGCGCGCTTCGACCTACATGCAGACGGCGATGCTGGTTCCCGACGCGGCAAAGCTCAAGAAGAAGCGTTGGGCGATTGTTTACCCGAACTACGAATACGGCCAGGCGGCAACCGCGGCGTTCAAGAAGCTGATCAAGGAACAGCAACCTGACGTCGAATTCGTCATCGAGCAGGCATCTCCGCTCGGCAAGATCGACGCCGGCGCGGTGACGCAGGCCATCGCCGACGCCAAGCCGGATGCCATCTTCAGTTCGCTGTTTGGCGCCGATCTGGCGAAGTTTGTGCGTGAAGGCACCACCCGCGGGCTGTTCAAGGACAAGGCGGTGTTCAACCTGCTCGCTGGCGAGCCCGAATACCTCGATCCGCTCAAGGACGAAACGCCGGCCGGCTGGTACGTGACAGGCTATCCTTGGGAGCAGATCAAGACTCCCGAGCACACGAAGTTCAAGGACGCGTATATGAAGAAGTACAACGATTACCCGCGCCTGGGTTCGGTCGTCGGGTACTCGACGGTTATGTCGGCGGTCGCCGCTCTGAAGAAGGCGAACTCGACCGACAGCGAGAAGCTGGTCGCGGCGATGAAGGGCCTGACGCACGGCACGCCGTTCGGCGACATTACCTATCGTGCGCTCGACCATCAGTCGACAATGGGCGCGTATGTCGGACGCCTGGCGGTCAAGGACGGCAAGGGCGTGATGGTCGACTGGTCTTATCAAGACGGCGCCAAGTTCCTGCCCCCGGATTCCGAGGTGAAGAAATTGCGGCCGGCCGAGTAACGGTCAAGATCGTTTCTGCCCCGGCCGCACCCACGATGCGGCCGGGGTGTTCCTGCATTCCCTCTCCGGTCATGCGCCCGTGACGTTCTCCAGCATCGTATTGCAGTTCATCAACGGTCTCGCCGGAACCTCTTCGCTGTTCCTGGTTGCCGCCGGACTGTCTCTGATCTTCGGCGTTACCCGCATCGTCAATTTTGCTCACGGCTCGTTCTACATGCTGGGCGTCTATGTGGCGTACAGCGTCATCCAGTTCCTGGGCACGACGGTCCTTGGCTTCTGGGGCGGGGTGGTGGCGGCCGCAATTATCGTCGGGTTGGTCGGCGCCGCCGTCGAACTTCTGATCCTGCGACGCATCTACCACGCTCCCGAGCTATTCCAGCTTCTCGCAACCTTTGCCGTTGTCCTGGTCATCAAGGACGCGGCACTGTGGATATGGGGGCCGGAAGACCTGCTGGGGCCACGCGCGCCCGGCCTGAAGGGCGCCGTTACGATTATGGGCCGCAGCGTACCGGCATATGATCTGGTGTTGATCGCCATCGGTCCGGCCGTGCTCGGTGCGTTGTGGCTGCTGATGACGCGAACGCGGTTCGGCGTTTTGGTCCGCGCCGCCACCCAGGACCGGGAAATGGTCGGCGCATTGGGCGTGGATCAGGCGCGACTTTTCACCGGCGTGTTCTTCCTCGGCTCGCTGCTGGCCGGTCTGGGAGGCGCGGTGCAGATCCCGCGCGAACCGGCTCAGCTCTTTCTCGACATCACCGTGATCGCCGATGCTTTCGTGGTCGTCGTGGTCGGCGGCATGGGAAGCATCCCGGGCGCCTTCTTGGCCGCCTTCATCATCAGTGTCGTCAAGGCATTCTGTACCGGCATCGGCGACGTGACCATTTTGGGCGTCGACGTTTCCTTTTCCAAGCTCACGCTGGTGGTCGAGTTCATCATCATGGCGATAGTCCTGGTGGTACGTCCGTGGGGATTGCTGGGTAAGCCCCAAGGAACCATGCGGGGACCCGGCATCGTCGAGCCTCCCCTGCCGCGCATCGGTCGCCCATTCCTCGCCATCGCGGCTGCGATGGTCGTCGTTCTGGCCGTGCTGCCGGCGTTTGGCGATCGCTATCTGCTCGTGCTTCTGATCGACATTCTCATCTTCTCGCTTTTCGCCGTCAGCCTGCATTTTCTGATGGGCCCGGCGGGGATGGTGTCGTTCGGCCACGCCGCCTATTTCGGCCTGGGGGCTTACGGCGCTGGCCTGCTGCTGAAACAGGCGGGCATCCCAATGGAGGCGACGCTTGTCCTGGGCCCGCTGATCGCAGGAGCGGGCGCTCTGGCATTCGGCTGGTTCACGGTTCGGCTGACCGGCGTCTATCTGGCAATGCTGACCCTTGCCTTCGCACAGATCACCTGGTCGGTCGTCTATCAGTGGGACAGTTTTACAGGTGGTTCCAACGGAATGGTCGGCGTTTGGCCGGCATCGTGGCTCTCCGACGGACCCGCCTTCTTCTATCTCACGCTTGCGGTTTGCGTCGGCGCCATCGCCTTGCTGTGGCGCATTGTCTATTCGCCGTTCGGCTACGCCTTGCGCGCCGGCCGCGACTCGCCGCTACGCTGCGATTCGATCGGGATTGACGTGCGGCGTCTGCAATGGTTCGCCTTTGCCATCGCCGGGCTCTTTGCCGGGATCGCCGGCGTGATGTTCGCTTACTCGAAGGGAAGCATCTCGCCCGAAACGCTGGCAATACCGCGCTCCGTCGACGGGTTGGTGATGGTGCTGCTGGGCGGCGTACAGACGCTCGCGGGGCCGGTCGTCGGCGCGGCTCTCTTCACCTGGCTGCAGGACGAAATAACGAGGGCCACCGAGTATTGGCGTGCCATTCTGGGGCTGGTCATTCTCGTGCTCGTCATTGTGTTTCCCCAGGGCATTGCTGGCTATGCAGGTCGCGTCCTGCGCGGCCGTGCCGGAGCGCATCCGTGAGCGCCGTTCTCGAGGTGAAGGGCCTGTCCAAGGCCTTCGGCGGGGTGCAGGCGGTCGATGACGTATCATTCGCCGTGAGCGCCGGCGAAATGCTGGCATTGATCGGCCCGAATGGCGCCGGCAAGACAACATGTTTCAACATGCTGAATGGCCAGCTCGATGCCGACAAGGGAAGCATTTCTCTGCTCGGTCGCAACATTTCCGGCTACAAGCCGCGCCAAATATGGCGGCTGGGCGTCGGCAGGACTTTCCAGATTACTGCCACTTTCGCTTCGATGAGCGTGCGGGAAAACGTGCAGATGGCACTGATCTCGCATCATCGGCGCTTCAGCGCAATATTAGCCCGAGCCACTATACTCTATCGTGCGGAGGCACTGGCCCTGCTTGAGAAAGTAGGCATGGCGGATCAGGCAGACCGGCCCTGCGGCGTACTGGCCTATGGCGACCTGAAGCGGGTCGAACTGGCGGTTGCTCTCGCCAATGGCCCGAAGCTGCTGCTGATGGACGAACCGACCGCCGGCATGGCGCCGAAGGAACGAATCGCATTGATGGAGCTCACTGCCGGTCTGGCGCGAGCCGACGGCATGGCCGTGCTGTTCACCGAGCACGATATGGACGTGGTATTCGCCCATGCCGAGCGTATCGTGGTGTTGAATAGGGGGCGGCTGATCGCCGAAGGACACCCGCTGGATGTGCGAAACAACGCGCGTGTGCAGGAAGTCTATCTCGGATCGGGCAGCATGTACGGGAGCGCGCATTGATGCTCTCGGTCGCCAATCTGCACGCCTATTACGGCGGCGCCCACATTCTCGATGACGTTGGCTTCGCGATCGATTCCGGCGAAATCGTTGTGTTGCTCGGACGCAACGGCGCGGGCAAGTCCACGACCATGAAAGCGATCATGGGGCTTGTCCGCCCGCGGCCGGGAGAAATCACCTTCAATGGAACGCGGATCGACAGCCGCCATGCTTACGAGATCGCCCGGCTCGGTCTGGGCTACGTGCCGGAAGATCGTCGAATCTTCACCGATCTGACTGTCGGAGAAAATCTGGAAGTCGGCCGCCAGCCACAGCGTCTGGATGCGCCATACTGGACGATGGAACGCTTGTTCACTCTGTTTCCCAATCTTGCCGAGATGCGCAACCGGCCGGGAGGGCGGATGTCGGGCGGCGAGCAACAGATGCTGACCATCGCCCGCACCTTGATGGGCAATCCGCGTCTGCTGCTCCTGGACGAGCCTTCCGAGGGCCTGGCGCCGGTTATCGTCGAGCAGATGGCCAACACCATACGCGAGTTGAAATCGCAAGGTTTGACGGTGCTGTTGTCCGAACAGAACCTGCATTTTGCCACAATGGTCGCCGACCGGGCTTACATCATCGAGAAAGGGCAGATTCGCTACCAGGGCACGATGGACGAACTGGCGGCCGACCCGGGCGTCCGCGAAGCCTATCTCTCGGTCTGAGGCGACAATGGTGGCCCGTCATGCCAAAGGCTCCATCGTCGGCATCGATGTCGGCGGCACATTCACCGATTTGATCGCGATCGAGCCGGACAGCGGCGCCGTACGCCTGGCGAAGGTGCCAACGACGCTCGACAATCAGGCCTTCGGCGTAATTGCCGCCGTCAGGCAGGCGGGCATTGCCCTGCCCGAAGCGCAGGTCATCGTCCATGGCACGACGACGACCACCAATGCCCTGCTGGAACGCAAGATCGCCCGCATAGGGCTGATCACGACCAAGGGCTTCCGCGACGTCCTGGAACTGGGTAGGCGAACCCGGCCCAATCCCTATGGTCTGAAGGGCCAGTTCAATCCCCTGGTGCCCCGCGAGCTGCGCCTGGAGGTGCCCGAACGGATGAGCGCGGAAGGAGAAGTAATCGTCGAACTCGACGAAGACGCAGTTGTCCGATCCGCCGCGACGCTGAAGAAAGCAGGATGCGAGGGCATCGTCGTGCATTTCCTGCACAGCTATCTCAATCCCGCCCATGAGCGACGCGCGGCGGAACTGTGCAGAGAGGCAGCGCCGGCATTGCATGTCACCGCGGGGCACACGATCGTCTCGGAGTACCGCGAATACGAGCGTGGCACCACCGCTTGCGTCAATGCCGCCGTGCAGCCCGTCCTCGACCGCTATATCCGTCGGTTGCGCGACGAGCTCCGCACCGAGGGATTCTCCCGCGACTTGCTCGTGATGCAGGGCAATGGCGGCACGATCTCTTCGGCCATGGTTGCGGAAGCGGCAGTGAATACGGTCATGTCCGGACCGGCCTCGGGTGTCATGGCAGCGGCGTATACGGCGGCGCAGGCGGGATTTCCCAACGTCATAACCTACGACATGGGCGGCACATCGTCCGACGTGGGGCTGATCCGGGACGGGCTGCCGCAAGTATCCGCCGAGCTCGAACTCGAGTACGCGATGCCGATCCATGTGCCGATGGTCGATGTCCATACGATCGGCGCCGGTGGTGGGTCGATCGCCTTCATCAACGATGCCGGTCTGCTCCAGGTCGGGCCGGAAAGCGCCGGCGCCAACCCCGGCCCCATGTGCTATGGACGTGGCGGAAACAAGGTCACGATCACCGACGCCAACCTGCTGCTCGGACGGCTCAATCCGGATGGGCTGCTGGGCGTGGCAGGGACGATATCCCTCGACGACATTCGTCAGGCCTTTGTCGAGCAGGTTGGCGCCCGCCTTGGGCTGGACGCTCATAATGCGGCTGCCGCGGTGCTGCGAGTCGCAAATGATCGCATGGCCGGAGCCATTCGCATGGTTTCGCTCAGCCGCGGGCACGACCCCCGCGACTTCCTGCTGTTTCCATTCGGTGGCGCCGGCCCATTGCATGCAGCCGCTCTCGCGCAAGAGCTTGGAATTCCCCGACTTCTGGTTCCCGTACGTCCCGGCATCACCAACGCGCTCGGCTGCGTGGTGTCAGATTTGCGTCACGACTTCGTTCGAACGATAAATCGGGCGGTCGCAGCGGTGGATCCCGGTGAAATTGCTGCCGTCCTCGCTCGTCAGGAAGCCGAAGGGCGCGCCACAATTGCTCGCGACAGCGTCGCAACTGACAGCATCGACGTGATGCACAGCGCCGACATGCAGTTCCAGGGACAAAGCCATATCCTGACGGTCACGCTGGCTGGTGCGGCGCCAGGCCAGGAGGAATTGCAGGCAGCTTTCGAGAGAGCCTACTGGGAGCGCTTCGAAGTCGAGCTGCCGGAGATCCGCGCTGTGCTGGTGAATCTTCGCACCGCCGTCATCGGAAGACGGCCACCGATTGAACTGAGGGCTCTGGCCGGAACTGCGCAGGGCAGATCTCTTGCCGAGGCTCTAACTACCCGTCGCAAGGTCTGGTTCAACGACACATGGCTTGAAACGCCGGTCTACCGGCGGGAAAAGCTGCCCTGGGGCGCGACATTCGAGGGACCAGCCATCGTAGAACAGCTCGATACGACAATCGTGATCGAACCGAACAATTCGGCTAGAATAGACAAGTTCGGCAATCTCATCGTGAGCGTTGAGTCATGACTGCCGCAATCAATCTCGATCCCGTCACCCTAGTGGTAATTCAGAACGGCCTGCAGCAGGTCTGTAACGAGATGGACCTCGCGTTCGTGCGCGCCGCCTTCTCGCCTGTCATTTCCGAGGCGCTCGATCGCTCAGACGGCATCTATCATCGCGACACGGGAGAACTTATTGCCCAGGGAGAATTGGGACTGCCGGTATTTGTCGGAACCATGCAGTTCTCGACCCAGGCTGTCATCGAGCGAGCTCGCGATGTACAGCCCGGCGATGTCTACATCGTCAATGACCCCTATCTCGGCGGGACGCACTTGATGGACGTGAAGTTCGTCAAGCCGTTCTTCTATCGTGGCCGGCTTTTCGCCTGGCTGGCCAATACTGGCCATTGGCCGGACACCGGCGGCATGGTACCGGGCGGCTTCTCTGCCAACGCGACGGAAGTCGAACAGGAAGGACTGCGGTTGCCGCCGGTGAAGCTATACAAGCGCGGCGAGATCGATCAGGAAATACTTTCGATTATCCTGTCCAATATCCGCATCGCCGACCAGCGCATAGGCGATATCAAGGCTCAGGCGGCCGCACTGGCGATCGGCGAGAAACGTCTTTCCGCACTGCTCGACCGCTATGGCGCCGAAACGGTCGAGGCGGCGATCGAGGAGTTGAAGGCGCGAGCTGCGCAGCGCATGCGCGCGAAGATCGCCACGATACCGGACGGCATCTACCAAGGATCGGCCACCGTCGATTCTGACGGCGTCGTCGACGCGCCGCTGGAGATCCGGATGAAAATCGTTAAAGACGATGACCGGCTGGTGTTCGACATGGCCGGCTCCAGCCCGCCGTGCAAGGGGCCGATGAACAGCGTTCTGGCGACAACGAAGTCCTCGATCTATCTCGCCATGAAGCACATATTTCCCGACGTTCCGATCAATGCCGGAACATTCGAGCCGCTGGAGATAATCGACCCGGAAGGCACATTCCTCTACGCCCGGTATCCCAGACCGGTATCGGGTTGCGCCGCCGAGGTCAGCCAGCGCATCGCGGAGGCCGTGTTTGACGCCATGGTAAAGGCGCTGCCGAACGAAGTCTTCGCTGCGCCAGCAGGTACGTCCGGCAATCTCGCCCTGGGTGGCTTTGACACCAGACGCAACCGGCCGTTCGTCATGTACGTGATTTCCGGCGGCGGTTACGGGGGGTACGCGCAGGGGGACGGGCTTAGCAATGGGTGTTCGACCATCGGCATCTCCAAAACGACGCCGATTGAGGTCATGGAACAATATTACCCTGTGCTGTTCGAGGAATACTCATTGCACGAGGGCTCCGGCGGCGCCGGGGAACGACGCGGGGGGTTCGGCGTCAACTACACCATTCGGCTGCTTCGCGGCGAAGCCCGCGCCTCTATGGTCATGGATCACGGGCGGACTGGCCCGAAAGGAGCCCAGGGCGGACATGACGGCGGCGTCAACCGGGTCACGATCAACAAGGGCGGCCGAATCTACAACCCGCCCCATCTCTCCAAAGATCAGGACATCTCGCTCCAGCCAGGAGATCGCGTGCTGGTGTCCACTCCCGGCGGCGGCGGTTTCGGCGACCCGCTGCGACGACCGATCGAACTCGTGGCAAAAGACGTAATGCGCGGCTACTATTCGCGGGCGGAGGCGCAGGAAATGTTTGCCGTCATACTGAAGGAGGATGGCGCGGCGGACCTCGCAGCGACAGAATCGCTTCGCAGGCAAAGGGCAATGGCTTTTGCCGAGTGACGACTCTTGAAGACAACAAGAACGGAGAAGGCGGACATGTCTATGCTGCAGGAATTCAAGAAGTTTGCCATGCGCGGCAACGTACTCGACCTGGCGGTAGGCGTGGTGATTGGTGCCGCCTTCGGCAAGATCGTCGCGTCCCTGGTCGCCGACGTTATCATGCCGCCGATCGGTTTGCTTCTCGGCGGGGTCAACTTCAGTAACCTCTTCATCAATCTGTCAGGCGGCGAATACAAGACGCTGGCGGAAGCCAAAGAAGCTGGCGCTGCCACAATCAATATCGGCGTATTCATCAACACGATCATCGATTTCGCAATCATCGCCTTTGCTATCTTCCTCCTCGTCAAGCAGATCAACCGCCTGATGCCGGCGCCGCCGCCACCTGCCGCGTCGACCAAGGAGTGCACGTTCTGCTTCTCCGCCATTCCAATCAAGGCGACGCGCTGTCCGCAATGCACGTCACAGCTTTGAACCGCCCCTTGGCATGGCACTTTAGCGAGGGCCCCAATGAAAGACGGCACGTCGCTCGACCAGGTCCGAACGCTATATCCCGAGCCGACGGACGTGGCTACACGCAAGGTGCTGGATAGGCTCGACCGTCGTTGCCAGCATTTCATCGGCCTGTCGCCATTTCTCGTGATCGCCTCCAGCGCGGAAGCCGGCGCCGACGCGACGCCGCGCGGCGATGCGCCGGGCTTCGTGGCGATCGTCGACGACCGCACGCTGCTTATTCCCGACCGTCGCGGCAACAATCGTATCGACACGCTCACTAACGTGGCACGCAATCCGGCTGTAGGGATTCTGTTCATGGTGCCGGGGATAAACGAGACGCTGCGCGTGAACGGAACGGGCGAAATTGTTTTCGATCCAACCGTGCTGGCGCCAATGTCGGCGCAAGGCAAAGCCCCCACTTCCGCACTCCGGGTCTCGGTCCGCGAGGCGTTCTTCCACTGCGGCAAGGCCTTGATCCGTTCGCGGCTTTGGCACGCGGATTCGCAGATCGATCGACGTGAGTTTCCCTCGCTCGGTCGTATCATCTCGGACCAGGTTGCGGGGGTTGATGCCGAGGCGGCGGACGAAAACCTTGAGGAAGCGTACCGCAGTCGATTGTACTGAAGAGGCCGGCGCAGGCCCGATCCCGTTTTGTATTGCCATCGACGACTGGCCGATCGACAAATCCCGATGGTTGAGGGCAGACGATGGCACTATCATGCCAGCCATATCTCGCCAGTATTAAGGTATGGTCGTGAACGAAAGAAAGCCGAGCGGACCGCGCCCGACGATTGCGCCCGAGTTTGCCGGTCCTGGCCGGCTGGCCGCAGTGCTCAAGTCTTCGGCCGACCAGGAAGGACGACGTACTTCAACCGAAGCAGACATGAGTGACGATCAATCGGCTTGGGTCGTCTTTGGCGTCGGTGTTATCTGGCAGACCGCGGCCGAGAATGCCGCGCGACTGACCAATGTCGATCTTGGCCGATGGCTTACAGCTGCAATCGAGGAAGCCGCCAGCGCGCAGAATGGTGTCAAACCGTTCAGACGCTGACTCCCGCCCATCGACTAGGCAAGCGCCTTGCGATGATGGGCCAGATGGTCTTCGATGAATGTCTGAATGAAAAAATAGCCGTGATCGTAGCCGGAATGGCGCCGCAACGTCAGGGCCTGGCCGGCCTCGGCGCAAGCCTTCTCAAGTTTGTGTGGATTGAGTTGCTCCGCAAGGAATTGATCGGCGAGTCCTTGATCCACGAGTATCTCACCCGCTCTCATTCCACCTCGAATCAGTTCGACAGCATCGTAGGCGCGCCAGGCTTGACGGTCGGACCCCAGATAGTTCGAGAAGGCTTTATTCCCCCAGGGGCAGGACATCGGTGCGCATATAGGGGCGAACGCTGAAATGGACTGAAACCGGCCGGGATTTCGCAATCCGACCACCAGGGCGCCATGTCCTCCCATTGAATGACCAAAGACGCCCCATCTGTCAGGATCCACAGGAAATTCATTCTCGATCACCTCGGGCAACTCGTTGGCTACGTAGGAATACATTCGGTATCCAGCTCGCCATGGCGCCTCCGTTGCGTCTATGTAAAATCCTGCCCCTTGGCCGAAGTCCCAAGAATCATCATCGCCAGGATATCGCCGGTCGCGGGGCGAGGTGTCCGGCGCCACCAGCGCCAGGCCCAGTCTTGCGGCAGCGCCAAGGGCACCGGCCTTGGTCATGAAAGTCTCTTCCGTGCAGGTCAGACCGGCCAGATAAAGCAGCGCTGGGACTGGTCTGTCGGTGGCCTGCCGCGGCCAGAACACGGCGAAGCGCATCATGCCACCGATCTCGCGCGAGGCGTGTTCGCAAAAGACGACCGTACCCTCGAAACAACGGTGTACGCTGCGGCGCGTTACTGAAGACATCAGAACTCCACCACCGCGCGAATGGACTTCCCTTCGTGCATGAGAGTGAACCCCTCGTTGATGCGCTCAAGCGGCAGCTTGTGAGTGATCAGCTTGTCGATGTCGATTCGGCCATCCATGTACCAATCGACGATCTTGGGAACATCGGTACGGCCGCGCGCGCCACCGAAAGCCGTGCCCTTCCACACGCGCCCCGTAACCAGCTGAAATGGTCGCGTTGAGATCTCCTGCCCCGCGGCCGCCACACCGATAATGATGCTCTGTCCCCACCCCTTGTGGGCGCATTCCAGGGCCTGACGCATGACGGTCGTGTTCCCGGTGCAATCAAAGCTGTAGTCCGCACCGCCCCCCGTCAGATCGACCAAATGGCCGACGATATCGCCATTGACGTCCTTAGGATTGACGAAGTCAGTCATACCGAATTGCCGGGCCAGCGCCTCCTTTGCGGGGTTGACGTCAACGCCCACGATCTGCGCCGCACCGACCAGCCGGGCGCCCTGGATTACATTCAGGCCAATGCCGCCCAAACCGAACACCACGACACGAGCACCGGTTTCCACCTTGGCGGTCCAGATGACGGCGCCGATGCCAGTCGTGACACCGCAGCCGACGTAGCAGACCTTGTCGAACGGTGCATCGGGTCGGATCTTCGCGACCGCGATCTCGGGCACGACGATATGATTTGCGAAGGTGGAGGTGCCCATGTAATGCAGCACCGGTCTGCCCTCGAATGTGAACCGGCTGGTCCCATCCGGCATCAGCCCCTTGCCCTGGGTCGTGCGGATTTTCTGGCAAAGATTGGTCTTGCGCGAAAGGCAGTATTCGCATTCGCGGCACTCGGGAGTGTAGAGCGGAATGACGTGATCGCCCCTGCGCACCGAGGTCACGCCCGGACCAATATCGACTACCACTCCCGCGCCCTCATGACCAAGGATCGCTGGAAAAAGGCCCTCGGGATCGTCTCCCGACAAGGTAAAGGCATCAGTGTGACAAATACCTGTCGCCTTGACCTCTATCAGAACCTCGCCCGCTCGCGGCCCCTCCAGATCGACGTCGACGATCTCCAGCGGCTTGCCGGCTGCAAAGGCGACTGCGGCACGGGTCTTCATCTGCATTTCTCCATTCGCTGAACGATTATTTGCAGTCTGCCCACCCCAACCAGCCAGAGCAAGCCGTCAAGGCCGCTTCTGGCGGACTTCACGAACAGCCTGCCCTGTGCGACCGTTCTGGCATGAGTATTCGGTCGATGGAGGTCGATTGCTGTATCGTCGGAGGCGGCCCGGCCGGCATGATGCTGGGTTGCCTGCTGGCCCGCGCCGGCGTTGCGGTGGTCGTTCTTGAAAAGCACGGGGATTTCCTGCGCGATTTTCGAGGCGACACGATCCATCCGTCGACGCTTGAACTGATGCATGAACTAGGACAACTCGAACGGTTCATGCAATTGCCCCACCAGAAGGCAGCGCGACTCATGGCCCAGATCGGTGACGCCGAAGTGACCGTCGCCGACTTTTCCCGACTTCCGGTGAAGTGCCCCTACATAGCGTTCATGCCACAGTGGGATTTCCTGAACTTTCTTGCTGAGTACGGCAAGCGCTTCGACGGTTTCCAACTGCTGATGAATGCCGAAGCAACAGAACTATTACGCGCGCAAGACCGGGTATGTGGCGTCAAGGCAAGGACCCGAGACGACGAACTTTGCATCCAGGCAGGACTCGTGATTGGTGCCGATGGACGCCGTTCGACCGTCCGCGAGCAGGCCGGCCTCTCACCGATCACGCTTGGCGCCCCAATGGACGTGTTCTGGTTTTCCCTGCCACGAAAGGACACTGACCCTGATCAGTCCATGGGCCGCTTCGATATCGGCCGGATATTCATCCTCATCAATCGTGGCGAACACTGGCAATGCGGATTCGTCATCGCAAAAGGATCGGCCGATCAGGTCAGAAACAGTGGTATCGAATCGTTCCAGAATGCGGTGGCGACTTTGGCGCCGTTTGCGCGCGACCGAGTCTACACGCTGCGTGACTGGGAACAGATCAAACTACTTACAGTCGGCGTGGATCGACTGACGCAATGGCATGCGCCGGGATTGCTTTGTATCGGGGACGCCGCACATACCATGTCTCCAGTCGGCGGCGTCGGCATCAATCTCGCGATCCAGGATGCCGTCGCGGCAGCCAATATTCTGTGGCGACCGCTACGCGATGGAAAGCTGGCGCAAGCCGATCTGCAGGCAGTCCAGGCTCGAAGAATGCTGCCGGTAAGGATAACCCAGCGGTTACAGATCCTGATGCAGAACCGCGTGATTCGCGCCGTGCTCGACAGCACCCAAAAACTTAGGCCCCCACTGGCTCTTCGCATGATCTTGGGGTTGCCGGTCATTTCCCGCCTGCCGGCCAGGTTAATCGGGCTGGGTATCCGGCGAGAGCACATCCAGAGTCCCGAAATCGATCATCGGTAGCCCTGCCCACGGCTGTTTCGCGAAGCGGGCTTTCATTATCCTCTTGCCTCAGGCACGCTGCGGCCATGGCCCGGATCTCTGTAACGAAAACTCTTTCGATCGATGAGCAGGAACTGGAAGAGACATTCATCCAGGCTTCCGGACCGGGCGGGCAAAACGTCAACAAGGTTGCAACCGCCGTCCAGCTACGATTCGACGCCCGGCGCTCACCATCCCTGACCCCGGCGGTAAGGGCCCGGCTTTGGAAGCTGGCCGGCAACCGGATATCGCAGGATGGCGTGCTGTTGGTCGTCGCCCGGGAGCATCGGACGCAGGAACGCAACCGGGCCGAGGCGCGACGCAAGCTGGTTGACCTGCTACAGGCAGCATCAGTGGAGCCACGCAAACGGCGACCGACCAAACCGACTGCAGCGAGCAAGAAGCGGCGACTGGACGCCAAGACCCGCCGATCAAGCGTTAAACGGCTGCGTAACGCGAGCGCGGACGACTGACACCCGAGGCCGGCCAGGTGATCCACCCACTGGTTCCAAAGGTAAAAGGGAAACGATTGGAAAGACGCCGGCAGCGTTCCGTTGCGAGGCAGAGGGATTTTCAAGATCATGAGTCGATACGCCATTGCCTATGCAGGCGCACTGGTAGTGCTTCTGGCGCTGGATTTCATCTGGCTGGGCCTCGTGATGCGAGGCTTTTACAAGTCCGAATTGGGCGAAATTCTTCGCGAACGCCCGAACATTGCGGCGGCAGCACTATTCTACGTCGTCTATGTCGTCGGCGTGGTGCTGTTCGCCACGTCGCCGGCCCTGGACGGACGCGGCTGGACGCACGCGCTCATCATGGGCGGCCTTTTCGGGTTCTTTGCCTACTTCACCTACGATATGGTCAACTTCGCGACACTGCGCGTTTATCCGGTCAAGGTCGTGATCGTCGACGTCGCTTGGGGCATATTTGTCAGCGCGGCATCGGCCACGGCCGGGTACTTTGCGGCGACCTGGTTCGTCAGGCCATAGGACCTCAATCGCTATTCCCGCGCCGATCCGATTTATCGGTCTCAGTAGGAGCCTTTGGCAGAAAGGTGAACCGTTTCGAGCGGCCGAATCAGGCGATTAGCTTACGAGAATCGAGAAGCGGCCAGGCCTGATCAGCCTGTGAGATCTCCGTAACCGGTATCGGCCAGGAAATCGCGATAGCCGGATCGTCATGACGCAATCCGCGCGCAGCCTCTGGTGTATAGTAGTTAGAAACCATGTACTGGACCTCGACTTCGTCGCACAGAGTCTGAAATCCGTGCGCAAACCCTTCGGGGATGTAGAGCATTCGATAGTCCTCCGCCCGCAACTCAACGCCTATCCATTGCCGGAAGGTCCGAGAATCCGGCCGGATATCCACGATGACATCAAGGATTTCGCCACGTGCGCAACGCATAAGCTTAACTTCGCGATGCGGTGACACCTGGAAATGCATTCCGCGCAACGTACCCCGTCGGGGATTCACGGAAATGTTGCCCTGTACGTAGTCGGAAGCCAAACCTCGCTCGGTAAACTCGCGCCGGCACCAGGAGCGCAGAAAGCTGCCGCGATGATCATCGAACCGATCCAGGTCGATGATATAGGCACCCGATAGTTTCGTTTCAGAGAATCGCATGGGATCGCCAGCGCAAGGTTTCGTCCACCTGCTTCGTGCGCAGTAGATGCCCAAGCTGGCGAACTCTCGTATATGGAGCAGCGACAAAATCCTCCGAGCGCAGTCCAATATGCTCGAACAAGGCGCGCAGCTGTCGAAATCCCTGCTCCGCTGTCCACTCGCATCGGAAGTTCGGCAAGTGACGGCCGATCTTCTCGAACGACACACGATAGCTCCGATTGTCGCCATGCTTTCCGCCGAACTCGAGCGAACAACCGGGAAAGACGACCGCCGCCAGCTGCGCCAGATCGCTGACGCGATGGTTGTTCTTGTTCGCGCCGACATTAAATATTTCGTTGTGCACCGCCTCACGCGGTGCGCCGACCACCTGCGAAACCGCCTCCGAAATATCCAAGACATGGACCAGCGGTCGCCAGGGCGTACCGTCGCTGCTAAGAGATATCCGGCCGGTCGTCCACGCGAGACCAGCGAGATTGTTCAGAACAATATCGAAACGCATGCGGGGCGACGCCCCGAAGGCCGTCGCAAACCGCAGGAAGACGGGCGAAAAGTCCATGTCGGCCAAGGCACCAACGTCACGTTCGACCAGCGCCTTGCAACGCGCGTATGCCGTTTGGGGCCGCATTGGCGACGTCTCGCAAACCATATCCTCTTCCGCGGCGCCGTAAATGCTGCAGGATGAGGCATAGACAAATCTTCGGACCCCAGCGGAACGACAGGCCTCCGCCAGCGCCACCGTTCCAAGGTGGTTGATTCCGATCGTCAAAGACTCATCGTGTTCGCATAACGGATCGTTGGAAAGTTCCGCGAGATGGACCACGACATCGAATCCGCGCAGGTCATCGACGCTGACACTTCGCACGTCAGCGGTCCTGAGCGGCGCACGATCTTGACCGTCGTTGTAGAGCCAGGCGCCGCGATAGAACCCCGCGTCCGCAACGCTCACGTCGAAACCAGCTCGCATGAGATGTGGTACAAGAATGTTACCGATATAGCCATCGCCGCCGGTGACCAGGATGCGCTTGCGATCGGCCATGGACCTGATCGGGGTAATCGGATCAACCGGCCTGTCGACTACCAGATCTTCCATGGTGCCTCTCCACTGCGCCAAAGTCCTTCGAGTACGTTTCTGTCACGCAAGGTGTCCATGTTCTGCCAGAAGCCGCGATGCCGGTATGCGAAGAGACCTCCATCTCTGGCGAGCTTCTCGAGCGGCTCGCGTTCCCACACGGTTTCATCGCCTTCTATGTAGTCGATCGCCTCCGGCTGGATGACGAAGAAGCCGCCATTGATGTACCCGGCGTCCTCGTTGGCTTTCTCGCGGAAACCCAGAACGCGGTCCTCACCTGGTAACAGGCTGAGAAACCCAAAGCGGCCGGGCGGAACCACGGCTGTAACGGTCGCCATGGCGCCGCTGCGCTGATGCGCCGTCAGAAGTGAACTGACGTTAATATCGGCGACGCCATCTCCATAGGTCAGGCAGAACGGCTGTTCATCCAGGTAGGGGCGGATACGCTTGATCCGGCCGCCGGTCATGGTGTTTTCGCCGGTGTCGACCAGCGTTATGCGCCAGGGCTCGACGCCATTTCGATGCACGGTCAAGCCGCCGCTTCTCATGTCAAGCGTCAGGTCGCACAGATCGAACGCATAGTTCTTGAAGTAGTGCTTTATCAGGTGCCCCTTGTAGCCGCAGCAGATAACGAAATCATTCAATCCAAAAGACGAATAGATCTTCATTATGTGCCAGAGGATAGGCTGTCCGCCAATTTCGACCAACGGCTTCGGCCGAATGGCGCTCTCTTCACTGATCCGCGTCCCGAAACCGCCAGCAAGGATGACGACCTTCATCGCGCTCCCCCATCGCTGATCTTCAGGACCGGCTCCTCGCACAGCGGCGCCAGCACCTCGCCGGCCAGCGACCCTTTCCACGACGGTACCGGGCGTATCCGCTCAGGCACCGTCGTTCTGCCCTTCAGAATTCCCTCGTAAAGCCTGACGTGATCGGCAGCTATTTCAGCCAAATCGAAACGGGTGCATGCCTTGGTGCGGGCCTGAGTAGCAAGGTCGCTGCTGCCAATGCCACGCTCTAGACACCACGCGATACCACGCGCTAGATCCTCTGACGATCTGTCCTGCGCCAGGTAGCCGTTCACGCGATGATCGACGATGTCGAACTGGCCGGTGTTGCCAAAGGCCACCACCGGAACTCCGCAGGCGAGCGCCTCGATGGCCGTTTTCGCCGAGTTCTCGAACAGAGACGGCACCACCATCACGTCGGAAGCCGAATAAAGCTGAGACAACTGCGCGTTTGGTACGCTTCCGACAAATCGAACAGGGATTCCCATATCCAGGGAACAGTCTCCGGCCCCGAACACAACTGCAATCGCTCGCTTACCCCAACCCGAGTCACCCAGGTGCTTCATCGCTTCGGCAAGGTATCGGAAGCCTTTGCGCGGATCTCTGACAGCATGTAGCGCGCCGAACAGTATGACCAGGCGATCATGTGGCAGTTTCCAGGCGGAGCGAGCCTCTGCCTTGTCAAGCGGCCGGAAATGCCTGACGTCGACGCCATTCGGAATTATTACAATGTCGTTCCCGCGGCTCAGCGGGCTGCGTCGCGCGCACGCGGCCATCCAGTGACTCAGCGCGATATAGGTGACGCGAACGTCGCGCCAGTTCCGTTCCTTCGATCGCCACTGCCAACGGCTGAGATCATTGGGTCGACTGGACCCAAGCTGGGGACAGGAGCCGCAGCCGACAGCGAAACGGTCGCAGTCGCCAGAGTAGTGGCACCCGCCAGTCAACGGCCACATGTCGCGTAGCGTCCAGAGCAGCGGATAGTCGGAGAGTCGCGCGAGGGCGCGGATGGGTACCGCTCCTCGGCCGACCCAATGAAACTGGATAATGTCCGGCTTCAATTTCTTCACGGCGCGGCGAAGATCGAAGGGCAGCCAGCCGACCGACCACCAGTTGCTCGGATCCCATCGGTATCGGCGCAGCGGCAAACGATCAAGCGGGTCTCTCAGCGCATCCATCTTGCCAAGCAGTCGGCGATGGAGCTGTACAACTGACGGATCATCGCTGAACTTCCGCAGCACAAGCATGGAGGAGTCCAAGCCAGCCGACTGCAGCGCCTTGTGAAGGTTGTAGGCTCCCAGACAGGCACCGCCTTGAAGATCGGTCGGCGACACATGCAATACCCGGATCATCAGCCTGACCCCAGATTTGCCACGGCAGGAGCGCTTGCAGGAACGGCACTAGCCTGCCATTGACCGTCCTGTCGGAATTGGAACGGATGTACGGAGGCCTTCTCGGCATGCACACGGCCCCATTCGTCAGCATCGTCGTGCCGATCTACAATGGCGCCTCCTTTCTGAGCGAATGCATCCAAAGCGCGCTCTCGCAGAGCTACGAGAACTTCGAGATTGTGGCGCTCGACAACGCAAGCACCGACGAAACGCGAGAAATCCTGAACGGATTCGCTTCGAAGGATCGGCGCATTCGTATTCTCACCAATATTGAAACAGTTCCAGTAATTCAAAATTGGAACCGTGCGATCTCCGCAGCGGCGCCAGAGAGCCGCTACATAAAGATTCTGCACGCCGATGATACGCTCTACCCGTACTGTCTCGAGAAGATGCTGGGCGTCGCCAATCGAAATCCGGCAGTCGGAGTCGTCGGATGCCTCCGCCATCGCGGCAGCAATCTGGAATGCCGTGGGTTGCCGACAACACAGGAAGCCTTCGACGGACGCCTCGTGGCTAGGGCTTTCCTGCGTCAGGAGAAGTTCGTTCTCGCTCCGTCGTCCAGCCTTTTTCGAGCTAACCTTGTCCGAGAACAACGTCCCTTCTACCCCGAAGACCTTCTGCACGCGGATATAGCCGCCTGCCTGGCGATCCTCTTCAGGAGCGATTTCGGCTTTGTCCATGAAGCGCTGACGTTCTCGCGCATCCATTCTCACTCGATCACCGCCAAGATCGCCGAAGAACGGCAGACGCTCGCCCACGAATGGCTCACATTGCTGCGTCAGTTCGGGCCGCGCTTTATGCCCACTAAAGAGGTCGATCAGCTGACGCATCGACATTTGCTCCGGTGCCACCGAATGCTGGTGCGGGCCTTTGTGACGGGTCGCGACCGCTCGTTCCTCGAGTTCCATCTGGACGGCATGCGGACGGCAGGGTTCTCTCCCCGAATGACAGACTATGCAAGAGCCATCGCTTTGGACGCCGCGGCCATGATCAGACATCCGCGGAAACTGTTTCGCTTCCTGCAGCAGCATGATCTCCCCTCCTGACACTGTTTAAGGCACGCGAGGAGCCGTCGCGTTGACCGCCGGGGTGCCTACTCGCCCCTTGAAAGAGGGACTCCTGCCTCGAACGCAAGCTGTCGATCATACGGTCGGCCGGCAGTATGACATCGTCATATGTCAAGACATGGTCGCGCGGGACGTCGGTACGAAGGCAGCAGCCTTCCGCGACACCGATCGGGAGCAGGCGGTTCTGCCGAACCACGGCGGCGTTCTCACATAGTCCATAGGTCATGAACTGGCCTATGCCATCGAGAATGGTGCCCGCGCGCTGCGCCGTCTTCATGGCAGCGACCACCTCGACCCGGGGACCGCCGATCGGCGCTATGGTCGCGTCACCGAACAGGACTGCCCGAGCGATGGTATTAGGCACCTCGAAGTGGCATAGATGGAAAGGGGTGCTGAAGCAGTACAGAGGGCCGCTGCCTAGCTTATACAGCTCGAGGTAACGTCGCTGGACAGGGTTCTCAATCGTCCCCAGTACGAAGATCCCCGGCGATGGCGTTGCGCCGACGACATAATCGACGATTGGAGGGCCATAAGTGAGCCTCTCTGTCGGAAATGCCTGAACGGCCCGTTCGATCGGCGTTCCTGGTTCAACTGACGGCCCAAGCATGCCGCGTCGAGCGACGGACATGCCGGTCGCATTTGCTACGATCGCCTGTTCGAACGAGACTTTCGTGCCGTCGGCGAACGATGTAACCATATGGGCCGCCTGCCCCCACTTGCGGGCGAATTCCGCCTGCGTCGTTGGATTGCGATACGGATCGTGCAGGCCCTTGACGTTGCCGCAAAGGACCGGTCGCAATCCAATTCCTTTGACGAATCTGTAGAGATTCATGATTACGCCGGGTTGATCACCATCAACATTGGTGAAGATCACCCCTGCTTCATTCGCCAACTGCGCCAGAATCGGTCCGACGGTTCCGTCCAGCTCTGCATTCATCAGAACCAAGTGCTTTCCGGCGCCGATAGAAGCAAGAGCAACTTCTGCGGCATAGCTGATCGAGCCCGTCGCTTCGACAATGGCGTCGATCTCATCGCTCTCGCACACGAGCCGCCAATCATCGGTCACAGCCGTCCCGCCCGCGGCAGCGACGCGCGACAGTTCGCGCTTTGAGCCGATTGTGCGGACTTCCTGCAGCCCAGCGTCAAGCGCAGCGCGCTCTGCGGCCGTCCGATTGCGGCTGACTATTGCCATGACCCTAATGCCGTGACAGGCCGTGGAAATTTGAAGCGCAATGCCCCGCGCCATGAACCCAGCGCCGATCAGCGCGATCCTGATTGGCCGCCCGTCGCGATGCCGCTGTTCCAGAGCTTTGTCAATTATGGCCGCCATATGGCGAACAATATCCGCCAAAAGGATGGTTGGTGGTGACCAAGCGGTGATCAGCCCTGCTCGATGTCTTCGAACTTGCCGGAACCCTTCAATGGTCACCGCAGAATGTCGACCGTCGGCGTAGCATTGGTGGAATGAACATGGGGCTTCTCGCCATAGCAACTCCGGTCACCGACGATCATTCGACCGATGTCTAGGAGTCTCCAGGCCCGCAGCCTGACGGGTTTTCTTTGGGCGTTCGGTGAAAATGCTGGCGTTGCCGCATTGTCGCTCGCCTCGTTCGTGGCGATGGCACGATTGCTCGATCCAGCCGACTTCGGAGTCGTCGCTCTGGCAAGCGTATTCGTCGTTTGCTTCAATCTGGTAGTCGGCAGCACATTGGCGGACGGTCTTGTTCAACGCAATGTCATCGGTCGCGAGCATTGCGATACCGCATTCTGGGGAACCGTCGCCCTTGGCGCGGGCCTCGCCTTCGTTTGTATCTTCGCCGCCCGGCCCATCGCATCGATTCTGGGCGAACCGGGGATCGCCAAGGTTCTGCCGTGGCTGGCCGCGGTCCCTCTGGCAGGCGCCTTTGGCGCCGTACCCACTGCGCTGCAGCGAAGACGATTAAGCTTTCGTCTGATGGCTCTTTGCAACCTGACCGGCCGAATAACCGGCGCTGTGATCGGCGTCATCATGGCTGTCGGTGATTTCGGCGTCTGGAGCCTTGTTGGCCAGCAGGTCGCAACGGCCGTCGTGGCGAATGCCGGCATATTG
>JBFWZG010000032.1:0-26758 GCA_050185515.1 Reyranellaceae bacterium | reverse complement strand
TTCAGGGCGCGCAAGGTCAGAAGCGAATTGGCATGGCCGTCGAGCGGACAGAATACCGAGCCCACCACCTCCGGCCCGATTTCGGGCAGCAGCCGCGCCGTCTGCGCATGATCGAGAACTTCGTGCGGCACGGCCGATTGATTGTGCAGCCGGCGCATCTGATCGACGCGGTGCTGCATCTCGACATCGGAAAGGCAGAGCGAGAAACCGCCAGGGCGCGAAAAGCCGGTATCGATTCCAGTCTCTTCGCGCAGATCGTCAGCCAGACGCTGCCAGGAGTCAGACGAGCGGCGCGTCAGCTCCGCGTAGTCCGGCAGGCCAAGACCCTTGCTCTGAACCCAGACCAGGGCGAAATTGCCGCGCGACGCGCTGATCGGGCCGTTCGCCTCATCGAGCAGCGCCACGCGGCGACGACCATCGCACAGGCCGTAGGCGATGGCGGCGCCGACGAGCCCGCCGCCGACAACCGCGATGTCGTAGTCCGGCGCCGCCATGGGCTCAGGCGGGCTTCGGCGCCAGCCGCGTCTCAACCAGCCGCGACAGGAAGGTCGCGCCCAGCGGCAGAATGTTGTCGTTGAAGTCGTACTTGGGATTGTGGACTTCGCAGGCGACTTCACCCTCGCCCTCCAGCCCGCCATTGCCGATCAGCATGAATGCGCCGGGACAAGCGTTGAGCATGAAGGAGAAATCCTCCGAGCCCATGACCAGCGGGCCGTTGCGGTTGACGTTCTCCTTGCCGACGATCTCCTCGGCGACGGAAGCAGCGAAAGCGGCCTCGTCAGCATTGTTGACCAGCGGCGGATAGGTCTCCTCGAGCCAGAAATCGACCTTGGCGCCCAGCGCCGCAGCGACGCCTTCCGACACGCGCCGGATGTTGGTCATGATCATGTCGATCACTTCCGGCAGGAAGGCGCGGAATGTGCCGCGCAGCACGGCCGATTCGGGAATGACGTTGTAGGCATCTCCGGCATGCATCTGGGTGACGCTGATCACGGCCGGATAATGCGGGCTGACGTTGCGCGAGACGATCGACTGCAGCGCGGTGATGATGTGACCGCCGACCAGCACCGGATCGACGCCGCTCTCCGGACGCGCACCGTGCGCCCCCTTGCCGGTGATGTTGATGTCGAACCGGCCGGCCGCCGCCATCATTGGGCCCGGGCGAACGGCGAACGTGCCGGCCGGCAGGCTGGGCCGGTTATGCATGCCGAACACGGCCTCGCAGGGGAACTTCTCGAACAACCCCTCCTCGACCATGACCTTCCCGCCGCCGCCGCCCTCCTCGGCGGGTTGGAAGAAGAAATGGACGGCACCTTCGAAGTTGCGCGTCGCCGCCAGGTACTGGGCCGCGCCCAGCAGCATTGTCGTATGCCCGTCATGGCCGCAGGCATGCATGCGGCCCTTGTGCTTCGACCTGTGGGCGAAATCGTTCAGCTCCTGCATCGGCAGGCAATCCATGTCGGCGCGCAGTCCGATCGCGCGCGGCGAGTTGCCGACCCGGATGGTGCCGACGACGCCGGTCTTGGCGATGCCCGTCGTCACCTCGCAACCGAATTCCTTCAGCTTGCTCGCTACCAGCTCGCTGGTGCGCAGTTCCTCGAAGCCGAGCTCGGGATGCGCATGGATGTCGCGACGCCAGGCCGTAAGCTGCGACTGGACGGCGGCGATGCGGGGATCAATTTTCATATGGGCTCGCTGGTCAGGAGGTTCGGACGGTCGCCAGCCTAGAGCGGATCACGATCAGACGGAAGCGCCCGCACTTCCGTCCGATCGTGTGAATCCGCTCTATTCCTAACGACTTAGAACAAATTCACATGTTTCGGCGGGATCGCGGGCGAGTCCGTCAATACATGATCTGCTCCAGGTTCGCCGGGCGGCAGCGGTCAATGACAAGCCGGTTGACCGATCCGATGGATTGCGGCCAAGTCCGCCCACCATGACCGAAGCGATGCCTTCCGCGACAGAGATCCAGTCGCGCGTGCTCTACCGCGACAAGCTGCTGCTGGTGCTTGACAAGCCGGCGGGGCTCGCCGTCCATCGCGGGCCAAAGACGCCGGCCAGCCTGGAGCAGCTGCTGCCGCATCTGCAGTTCGGCTACAAGGAGCTGCCGCAGCTCGGGCATCGGCTCGACCGCGATACCAGCGGTTGCCTGGTGCTGGGCCGCAATCGGCGCGCACTGCGACGGCTGGGCGAACTCTTCGCCGAGAACCGGATCGGCAAGACCTACTGGGCTATCGTCGAAGGCGGGCCGCCCGCCGGAAGCGGCGTAATCGACATGGCTCTGCTGAAAGTGACCGGACGGCAAGGCTGGCGCATTCTGCCGGACCCGACCGGTCAGCCCGCCACCACCGACTATAGAGTGCGCGGCGCTGCAGGCGGTCGAAGCTGGCTGGAACTGTCACCGCGTACCGGCCGCACGCACCAGATTCGCATCCATTGCGCCGAGCTCGGGTTTCCGGTAGTCGGCGACCCAATCTACGGCCCGAGCAAGACGCCCGGCGAACCCCTGATGCTGCACGCCAGGTCGGTTTCGCTACCGTTCTTCGATGCGCAACCGCCGACGGTCGTAACCGCACCGCCGCCAGACCACATGCGCGAGCCGCTGAAGGCCATGGGCTGGGACGGAAGTATCTGATCAGCCGCGATCCCAATCGATGGCGAAGGCGCCGGCCCGGTCCCTGACATGGCCGGCATTGGCGCCGGGAAAATGCGCCGGACACAGCAGCGCGCCGGTCTCGGCCGCCTTCTCCAGTACCTTGCGTCGGCTGACCGCCGACATCTCGCCGTCCCAGCAAAACTGGCTCGACCAGTCCGGATGATAGACCTGGACCGGGTGATGCATGATGTCGCCGCTGAACATCGCGCGCTTCCCGCCGTCGGCGAGGTTGATCACCACGGATCCGGGGGTGTGGCCCGGCGCATGATCCAGCGTGATCAGCCGATCGGCCTGATGGTCGTAGTCTATCATCACGGCGCGCCCGGCTTCGACTACCGGCAGCACGCTGTCGTCGAAGGCGCCTCCCTGCACAACGCCCGGGCCGGCGGTTTCGCGTTCGGCCTGCCAGTGGGCGTATTCCTCCTTCGCGAAGAGGTAGCGCGCCCTGGGGAACGTCGGCACCCATCGCCCATCGACCAGCCTGGTGTTCCAGCCGACGTGGTCGACGTGAAGATGCGTGCACATCACGAAGTCGACGTCCTCCGGCGCCACGCCGATGGCGCGCAGACGATCCAGGAACGGCGTGTCGAGATTGTTCCACAGCGGCTGGCTGCGCTGCTTGTGATTGCCCAGACAGGTGTCGATCAGGATTGTGTGCTGGGGCGTGCGGATCACCCAGCTGTGCACGGAACCGATCAGGCGGTTGGTTTCGGGATCGACATGTTCGGGGTAGAGCCAGTGCCGCTGCGCATCGAAAGCCTGCTGGTCGAACTTGGGAAACATGACGCGCGGCTTGAAACCCGGCCCGCACAGCTCCTCAACCTTCTGGATGGTAGCATTGCCTATCTTCCGGACGGTCATCTGGCATTCCTTCGAAATCTTCATCAGTTCGGTATCCAGCCTAGCATCGTCGCCAATGTGAAGCACAAGCCGTCGTGAGGCGGCCGGCGCCGATCAAATATGCGTGCGTCTGCCCAGTCGTGGCACAAATCTGCTACGATCGGCTATCGTAACGGAGACTGCCCCATGCGCTTGTCCGCCGCCGTCGTGCTCTGCCTCGTGGGTTTCGGACTGGCCCCGGCCGATGTAGCGCGCGCCGACGAACTGCCGCTGATCGACGCCCATATCCATTACAGCCACGATGCATGGGAGATGCTGCCGGCGAAGGAGGCGATCGCCGTACTGCGTCGCGCCGGTCTGAAGAAGGCGCTGGTATCGAGCTCGTCGGACGACGGCACATTGAAGCTTTATGCCGAGGCGCCCGACCTCATCGTGCCGGAACTGCGACCCTATCGCAGCCGCGGCGAGCTCGGCACCTGGTTCAAGGACGAAACCGTCGTGACGCATTTGCAGGAGCGCATCGCGCGGTTCAACTACGTCGGCATCGGCGAGTTCCACATCTACGGCGCCGACGCCGATTCGCCGGTCATGCGCCGCGTCGTCGAACTCGCTCGCGACAATGGCTTGCTGCTGCACGCGCATTCGGATGCCGATGCCGTTGAACGGCTGTTCGCGCAGCATCCCAAGGCGCACATATTGTGGGCGCATTCCGGGTTCGCCGGTCCGGACAAGGTCCGCGAGATGCTGCGCAAGTATCCGACGCTGTGGTGCGATCTGGCCTTCCGCAGCGAGCATGGCAGCGGCGGCAAGGTCGACGCCGCCTGGCGCGAGGCCTTTGTCGAGTTCCCCGACCGTTTCATGGTCGGCACCGACACGTTCACGCCCGAGCGCTGGTTGTATATCGAAGAGCACGCCAAATGGTCGCGCGCCTGGCTGGCCGACCTGCCGCGGGATCTCGCAGAACGCATCGCCTTCAGAAACGCGGAAGCGCTGTTCGCCGGCAGGAAGATCGGACCGAAATGATCGCTCGCGTCGGCATGGCGGCCATCGGCGTGCTGCTGGCCGGCGCAACGCAGGCCTGCGAAGTGCCGGTACTGGAACATGCCCGCCACCTCGACAATTCCGGCTCGAGCCTGGTCTGGCGCTTCGTGCCACCGCAGCCGAAGATCGGCGAATTCTTCGCGGTCGAGTTCGGCGGCTGCGCCCACGGCGGGCCAATCTCGGCCGAAACCGTGCGGGTCGACGCCACGATGCCGGCGCATCGGCACGGCATGAACTTCAAGCCCCGAATCGCGACCCTCCGTCCCGGCGTATTGCGCGCAGAAGGAATGATGTTCCACATGCCCGGCACCTGGCAGATGAGTTTCGAGCAGCGCTCGCCGGCCGGCGTTATCCGGCTGACTACCGACGTCGAGATCGAATGAGGCCCGTGCTGCTGGCGGCCGCGATGCTCGCGGTGAGCGTCACTGCGCTGGCGGAACAGCGGATTCAATTCTCGCCGACGGAGACGCGGCGAATCGTGAGCCACGGTCCTTGGCCGCCGGCGGCCTCTCGGGACGCGAGCAACCGCGCCTCCGGCAGCGCCGACGCCATCGCCCTGGGCGAAACGCTCTTCTTCGATCCCGGCCTGTCGCGCGACGGCACCGTCTCCTGCGCGACCTGCCATGTTCCCGAACACGGCTGGAGCGACGGTCGCCCTACAGCGACTGGCCTGCAGCCGGTGGATCGCAACACGCCCGGCCTGCTGAACGGGCAGCTCAATCGCTGGTTCGGCTGGGATGGAGCCAGCGACAGCCTGTGGCACAGCGCGATCAGGCCGCTGCTGGACGAGCGCGAGATGGGAGCGTCGCCGAAACACGTTGCCGACCATCTGACGGCCGACGCGGCGCTGGCATGCCGCTATCGCAAGGCGTTCGGGGCCCTGGCCGACGACGACACGACGATGGTCAACGCCGCCAAGGCCATTGCAGCCTTTCAGGAGACGCTGACGAGCGCGCGCACGCCGTTCGACGAATTTCGCGACGCGCTCGCGGCCGGCCGCGACGACCCTGCCTACCCGGCGGAGGCGCGGCGCGGCCTGCGACTTTTCGTCGGCAAAGGCGATTGCCAGCTCTGCCATTTCGGACCCGCCTTCACCAACGGCGAGTTCCACGACACCGGCATTCCCTTCTTCATCGCGCCCGGCCGCGTCGATCCCGGGCGCCATCTCGGCATCCGCACGCTGCGCCAGTCGCCCTATTCCCTGCTCGGCCGCTACAACGACGACGCCAGCGGAGCCAACGCCATGGCGACGCGTCACGTCGAGCTGCAGCATCGCAACTGGGGGGAGTTCAAGGTGCCGACCCTGAGAAACCTCACCGCGACCGCGCCCTACATGCACAACGGCTCGCTGGCGACGCTCGAGGACGTGGTACGCCACTATTCCGAGGTCAGCGAGGACAGACTGCATGCCGATGGAGAGGCGCTGATCCGACCGCTGCGCCTGTCCGACGCAGAAATTTCCGACCTCGTGGTCTTCCTGCGTACACTGAGCGCGCCGGAAGACGGCAAGCCCTATCAACGGCGCTTCGCCGCCGACGTCTGCCGATAGCGACCGTTCATGCCTACAGGGCGATTGATGCTTCGCATCGACCGCCGCGGCGTGTTGTAATGACGCATGCTCCCCATCCCGCTTCCCTCTTCATGAGCCGCCGCGCACTGGCGGACAGGCTCGGGCTCGCCGCCGACGAGCGTCGCATTCTCGCCAGGCTGACCACGCCAGCGAAGATTCAGGACTTCGTCAGCGCCTTGCCTGCCAATTTCGAGCGCCAGGGCGGCACATGCCTGTCGGTGCGCGAGACATTGCGCCAGCGGCGCGCCCATTGCATCGAGAGCGCCTTCGTCGCCGCGGTGGCGTTGTGGCTCAACGGCGAGAAGCCGCTGCTGATGGACCTGCAGGCCTCCAAAGACGACGACGATCACGTCGTGACGCTGTTTCGGCGCGATGGCTGCTGGGGCGCGATATCCAAGAGCAACCACGTCTGGCTGCGCTGGCGCGATCCGGTATACCGCTCGCTGCGCGAGCTGGCGATGTCGTACTTCCACGAGTACACGCGCCACGACCGCAAGACCCTGCGCGCCCATTCGCTGGCCATCGACCTGCGCCGGGTCGATCCCGCCCTGTGGGTGACCAATGACGACAATTGTTGGGAAGTGGCCGGCATGCTCGACGATGCGCGGCACTTTCGGCTGGTCACGCCGACCCAGGCGCGCCAGCTCCGCCGCCGCGACCGGCTGGAAATGCGCGCCAACGATCTGCGCCAGTACCGCGCGCCCGACAAAGACAGTGCGGAGCGGTATTAGCCGGTCCAGCCGGCCTTGCGCAGCCCGCCTTCGAACAGTTCGCGGTGCTGGGGCTGACGAAACGGATAGGTCGCGTCGATGTAAGGAAGCGAGAACTGCCTTTGCCGCCGCAACAGCTGTCGGAGGGCTTCGGAAGCCTCGTCCTTTAGGTCCAGATGTCCCAATGCCGAGGTCAGGCGCTGCCAGGCGCGCACGTCGCCGGCGAACTCGGCAATCGCCCGGCGCGCGTAGTAGACCGATTCGTCGAATTGCCGCATCAGGAGATGCGCCAGCGCCAGATCGGCCAGCAGCAACGTCGCGGCGTCGCCACGCGGATTGAGACGCAGGGCCGCCTGAAGATGGACGACCGCTTCCGCGGGGCGCCCGTCGAACACCAGCACGCAGCCACGAAACTGATGCGCCGTCGCGGCAGATGGATTGAGCTCGACGGCCCTCTGGGTCGAGAGCGCCGCACCGTCGTAGTCCCGACGGTTCCAGAGAATGGACATTCCCAGCAGCGCATGACCGAGCCAGCTGCCCGGGTCGGTCTCGACCGCCTGTCTGGCTGCGGCAAGAAACGTACCGCTCGATGCGATCGGGTCCGCCGTCCATACCAGGAGAGCCTGCTGGTACAGGGCAAATGCATGCAAGGCGTGCGTCTGGCCCGACGCGGCGTCGAGCGCCAGGCTTTCCTGCAGCAGCGCCTGCGCCTGAGCAATGTCGCGCGGGCGCCCGCGGCGCAACAATGCCAGAGCGCGCAGGTTCAGGTCCCACGCGCCCAGACTCCGGGGAGACTTCCGCGCCGCCCGGATGCCTTCGCTGCGAACCAGTTCCGGTTCCAGCCGGGTGACAATCGATTCAGTTAGCCGGTCCTGCAGCTCGAAGATATCGCCGATCGTGCCGTCGAAACGGTCGGCCCAGATGTGGTGGCCGGTTTCGCTGTCGACCAGTTGAATTGCAATTCGGATGCGGTCGCCTGCGCGCCTAACGCTGCCCTGCACGAGGTACCGCGCATCCAGTTCGCGCCCGATGGTCGCGACGTCGACCGACTTGTTCTTGTAGACGAAGCTCGAATTGCGCGCGATGACCGGAAACAATCGCCAATGGCAGAGCGCCGTGATCAGATCTTCCGCCACGCCGTCAGCGAAGTATTCCTGCTCCGGGTCGCCGCTGAGGTTCTCGAACGGCAGCACGGCCACCGCGGGCCGGTTCAGCAAGCGGGCTGTTGCGTCAGGGGCGATCGGTTCCTCGATCGACGCACGCGGCTCGACCGAAGATTTTGGCCCGGTGTCCAGTTCCGCCAGCGAACGACGTGCGTCGGCGTCTTCGGGATCCAGCTGAACAGCCAGTGCTGCATAGCTCAGGGCGCGGCTGCGATCCGAGCCCGACAGCTCAGCAATCAACTTAGCCAGCAAGCGGCGTCTGATCAGCGCGAACTCGTTGCGCTCGGCCACAAGCCAGGCCTGATAGGAGGTGGAATCCGGCAGATCCAATCCTTCGAGCAATTCGCCATGCAGCTCGGCGGCGGCGGCCTCCAGTTCTTCAACGGAAGCGCTGTCGAGCCGACGAACGAGGGTGCGCAGGCGCAGGACATCCACCTCTCCTTCCTGAACGGCCAAGGAGACAGTTGCTCTATCGGTGACGAGGCGCTCGCGCGCGGCCTCACCCAGCGCTTCCCGCAGTTTGCTGAGGCTCCATCGCAGCGCGCCGCGCGGATCGTCGGGCACGTCCCAGAACATCTGGATCAGACGATCGCGACTCTGGGGCCGGTCTGCCAACGCCAGAAAGGCCAGCAGCGCCCTGGTCTTGCGGGAAGGCGGCAGAGCAACGGGATCGCCGTCAATCTCGATCCGCAACTCGCCGATCAGGCTCAATCGCAACATCTAGACGGCCCGTCAGGCGGTGAAGCGACCGTCAGTATGTCCAATCGAAACCATCGTCTCAATACCGGGGTGCCGCACCGCCCTTCGGCCTCGCGCCGAAAATCCACGATCGAAGGGCCAGTTTCCACGCTCGTTCACACGTCGGATCAAACGCACCGCGCGCATAACGGCGCCGCTCCGGACGTCGTCTCCTGGATGCAGGTAAAGAGAGGGCGAAGCATGAGACAGCAGTACACCTGGCGCGACACGCTGCAGGCCGCCGCCCGCGCGAACTGGCGCATCGAGGACCTGATCGGCGGCGAACGCCGGATGGATTTCGGCCGTCCATTCCTGCCGGAAAGCCTCGCCAGGACGGAGAACCTGCCGGGCCTTTCGCCATCGGAAAAGCTGGTCCTGAACCAGGTTCGCGGCCATGCCTATCTCTGCATCTTCGGCCTGGTCGAGGAGTTCATCCTCCCGTTCGTTCTCGATCACGTCCGCCCCGTGCTCTCCAGCGACGACTTCAAGGTCAGGGCGCTGCTCCAGTTCGCCGGCGAAGAGGCAAAGCACATCCAGTTGTTCAAGCGCTTCCGCGAGGAGTTCGAGCGCGATTTCGGCAGCACTTGCGACATCATCGGACCTCCCGCCGCCATCGCTGCGGCCGTCCTGAAGCACAAGCCGCTCGCGGTCGCCCTGACCGTCCTGCATATCGAGTGGATGACCCAGGGTCACTACATCGACAGCGTCAAGGACGCCGGCAACCTCGATCCGACTTTCAAGGATCTGCTGCGCCACCATTGGATGGAGGAGGCTCAGCACGCAAAGCTCGATACCCTGATCGTCGAATCGCTGGCGACCGGCCTCTCGCAGACGGAGATCGAGTCGGCGGTCGAGCAGTATCTCGAGATCGGCGGCCTGATCGATGGCGGCTTGCGTCAGCAGGTCGAGTTCGACCTTGCCGCGCTGGAGACGGCCACGTGTCGCCAGTTGTCCGAAGAACACCGGGCGGAGTTCCGCCGGGTGCAGCTCGCGGCAAATCGCTGGACCTATCTCGGAAGCGGCATGACGCATCCGAATTTCCTCGCAACGCTTGGATCGATCTGCCCGGCCGGTCGCAAGCAAGTCGAAAAAATCTCGGGCTCGTTCAGATAGACAAGGAGGATTGATCATGGCTGACAGAATCGTAAACGGAGTCAACGTCTCGAAGCTGTTCGGGACCATCGAGGCGATCAAGCAGGACGGCGCAATTGCCGCATTCCGGTTTCGCGCCGACAACCGCTGGCGTGACGGCGCCCGCAACGTCTCGCGCTTCGAGGGCTTCTTCGGCGCGAAAGCCGAGCAGCTCCACGCGCAGGCGTTCGAAATGGGGGCCGACGAGCCGCCGCTTCTGCTCGGCGAGGGCGCCAGCGCCAACCCCGTCGAGTTCGTTCTGCACGGCCTGGCAGCCTGCCTGACCACCAGCATGGTCTACCACGCCGCCGCACGTGGCATCGATATCGAGGAGATCGAATCGCGCCTGGAAGGCGACCTGGATCTGCGCGGGTTTCTCGGAATGGACAAGTCGATTCGCAACGGGTACTCGGGAATTCGCGTCAGTTTCCGCATCAAGGCCAATGCGCCGGACAACGTGATCGCGGAACTGGCGGAGCTCGCCAAGAGCCGATCGCCCGTCTTCGACATCGTCACCAACGGCGTGCCGGTGGCCGTGTCGGCCGAGCGGATGCCGGCCCAGAACGCTCGGCGCGCCGCCTGATCCTGTCCCCGGCCGCGCCGGCCGGGGAAAACTCCAGTCACGGGAGACCTAACCATGGCGCCCTCGATGTTCCAGCGCTATGGCGGCTTTGCCGCCATTCATCGCATCGTCAGCGCATTCTACGACCGCGTTCTGGACTGTCCGGCGCTCGAGCCGTACTTCCAGGGTGTCGCGATGGATCGCCTGATCGACCACCAGACCAAGTTCATCGCCTCGCTGATGGGCGGTCCGGCCTCGTTCAGCGACGATGCGATCAGGCGGGCACATCAGCATCTCGGCATCAGCGAGAGCGAAATGCACACCATGGCGACGGTACTGCGCGAAACCCTGCTCGATCACGAGGTGGAGGCGGAAGACGCCGACGAGGTCCAGGCGGCATTGCTTCGCTATACTCCGCTCATCTGCGCCCAACAGCGAGCCTCCGCATGAACGCCACCGACGGCCACGGCGTCGATCTGGAGGCCCTCGGCATCGGACTGGCCGTTGCCGAAGTGCCCGACTGGCGCCTTCTCTATTGCAATCGCGCGCTCAGAAACTGGGCGTCGGTCAGCGACGACTCGCCTCCGCAGATCGGCCTCGTCGCGCCAGGGCTTGATCGCGACAAGGCGCTCTCGACCCTCGAGGCCGGTCGCATTGTCCGGCAGGAAGTGACGATGGGCGAAGCCGCTCGCGTGCGCACGCTGGAACTGACCATCAAGCCGTACCGGACCAATGACCGCCGTCTGGCGCTGCTCGAGTTCGTCGACGTCAGCTCGAGGAAGCGCGTCGAGATGATGCTCGATTCCTATTCGCGAATTTCCGAGCGCAATGCCCGCGAACTTCAGCGCGAGAAGGAACGGGTCGAGAAGCTGCTCTTGAACGTCATGCCGCGCAGCGTCTACGAGGAGCTCCGCGATTCCGGCGCGGCTTCGCCGCAGCGCGTGGATTCCGCATCCGTTCTGATGCTCGATTTCGTGGGCTTCACGGAAATGGCCATCAGCCGCGAGGTCAGCGCTCTGATCGGCGAACTGAACGACATCTTCTCGTCGTTCGATCGCATAGTGGAGATGTTCGGCTGCGAGCGCATCAAGACGATCGGCGACGGCTACCTTGCGATCGCCGGCATGCCGACGCAATCGCCGGAAGACGCCATCAACGTAGCAAAGGTGGCGGTCAGGATGCGGCGCTATCTCGAGCGGCGCAACGCCACCCATCCCAGCAAATGGCTGTGCCGGATCGGAATCGCGACCGGCCCTCTTATTGGTTCTCTCGTCGGCGTTCAGAAATACGTCTACGACGTCTTCGGGCCGACGGTGAACATGGCGGCAAGGCTCGAGCAACTTTCCGGGCCGATGGAAATCAGCATTTGCGATTCGACCGCAGCCCTCGTCTCGGAAACGTTCACGCTGGAGGATCTCGGCGAGGTATGCCTCAAGGGCCTGCCGCCGACGCGGGCGCACAGGCTCATCGAAGAGCTCGGGCGCCGCATCGCCGCCTGACCCGGCAGCGTCAGGGAGCGCCGATGAACGCCACGGTCTCCGCCAGGAAATCCTCGAGCCGGTCATGGTGCACCCAGTGGCCGGCGCCCTCGAAGGACACCACCTTCGCATCGGAGAAGTGCTTTGCTCGCCCATCCTGTAACGGGTTCGAGGCCCAGCTCTCCTTGCCGTAGACCAGCAGTGTCGGGCACGAGATCTGCGTCCACAGCCATTCGATCTCGGGGTTGGTCATGTCGTAGGGCGGCCAGGCGCGGACGTAGTTGTCGAACTTCCAAGAGTAGGTGCCGTCTTCGTTCTGGCTGACGCCGTGCTGCGTCAGATGCCGGGCCTGCTCCGGCGAGAGGTGCTTGTTTTCCTCCTGCATGCGCTTGAAGGCATCCTCGATCGAGGCATAGCGCCGCGATTGGCGGCCGGCCAGGCCGCGCTGCTCGTCGATCCATTCGCGCATGCGATCGCCGATGGTCTTGCGCTCGCGTTCGGCCAGCATCTTCGGCGACGGCCCCAATCCCTCGATCGCCACCAGCCGGCGCACGTTCTCAGGATAGATGCCGGCGTAACGCAGAGCGATGTTGCCGCCCAGCGAATGGGCGACAATGGTCACCGGCGCCAGGTTCTGCTGGTGAATGAGCTGCGCCAGATCGTAGATGTAGCCCGACATCGAATAATTGCCGTCGGGCGACCACTGGCTGTCGCCATGCCCGCGCAGATCGGGCGCGATGATGTGCCAGTCCTTCCGCAGGCGGGCGGCGATCCAGTCCCAGTTGCGGCAATGGTCGCGACCGCCATGCACCAGCAGCAGCGGCGGCGCCTCGCGATTGCCCCAGTCGACGTAATGCAGACGCAGGCGCTGGGAGAAATAGGTCCGCGATGTCGGGCCGATCGAGGGATCGAGCTGAGGCATTGATGGTCCGTTTCTTATTCTGTTCGGGAAGGAGGTCGCATTTCAGCCCGAAGCGAAGCCTGTTGCAACGCCCGGACCTCGGTCATCAGCCGAGTTCGAATGTGGTGATGCCGAAAATGCGATCCAGCGGGAGTTCCGGCGCGGGTCCGCGATACATGCGCGCCGTTTCGAAGCTCGGCGTCAACCCGTGCCGCTCGGCCAGCCGCCACGCCGCCTTGTTGGGATCGGGAATGTCGAGAAAGACGGTCTGACCGTTCGTCCTGGCAGCGAGCCCGCGAAACATCAGATCGGCGTCGCCCTCGTTCTCGGCGAAGAGCGGTCCGATCTTCCAGCCGTCGCGGCACTGGCGCGCAACGCCATAGCCGGCCAAGGCGCCATCGCGCATCAGCGCCAAGCCCGAGCGTTTCTCCGGCTTCGCCCAGCAGCGCAAGAACGCCTCGCGTGAAGTGCCGAAATGCATCCGGTCGAAGTTCGACAGAAGGCCAAACGGTACGCTGCCCAGATCGACCAGCCCGGCCGCGGTGGGGGCCTCCACTGCCGGATTGCCGCCGAGCCGGACGTTACGGTGAGCCAGCACGTAACCGGAGCGGGCGTAATTGTGCTGCTGGGCAACGACGCCATCGAGCCCGACGACCCGTCCATCGAGGCGCTGACTGGCCTGACGCCAGAGCTCCAAGCCATAGCCCTGTCCGCGCCTTTCGGGTACGCAGATATAGAAGCCGAGGAATCCGAATTCTGCCCCGTAGCGGACCACCGAAATCGAGGCGATCGGTTGCCCATCGAGTTCGCCGACCACGAATCCCTCCGGATCCTGGGCTAGAAAGCAGGCGCCATCGCCCAGACCGGGGTTCCATCCTTCCGCCGCCGCCCAGTCGATCGCGAGATCGAGGTCGGCCTGCGTCATGGTGCGGACGAGATAATGGCTGTTGCCCAATTCCTGTTCCGGTGATTTGGCCGGCACTGGCCGGCGGCTTGCGATTTTAGTGCCCGAACGCAGGCGATTCCGGCGCCTGGTCCGGCAGAGCCAATGATGCAGCACCTCGTCGGGCACGGCAATCGGAGGAACGGCGAGGCAACCATGACGGGGCATTCGGAAATCGTCCCGCGGAGCGTATTGGCAACGCTCGGAACGCCCGCTATCCTGCCATGCAAATTCCAACGATCGTGCTGGCGGTTCGCCAAAGCTCGGCGAAATGGAGGAACTCGTCTGTTGCGTTCTCTGGCATCTCGAGACAGGGCGAAGGCGGATCGGGAAGTAGTCACATGAGCACTGAATATGTCCTGGAAACGCGGGGGCTGACGCGGGAGTTCGCGGGCTTCTTCGCCGTGAAGGACGTGAACTTGAAGGTTCGGGCCAACACGATCCACGCCATGATCGGGCCCAATGGGGCGGGAAAGACCACCGTCTTCAACCTGCTGACCAAGTTCCTCACGCCTTCAGCCGGCCGCATCTTCTACAAGGGCGAGGAAATCACGCGCGCCAAGCCCGCCGACATCGCGCGCCATGGCCTGGTGCGGTCGTTCCAGATTTCGGCGGTGTTTCCGCACCTGACCCTGGTCGAGAATGTGCGCGTAGCGCTGCAGCAGAAGCAAGGCAAGCCGTTTCAGTTCTGGCGCTCCGAACGGCATCTGGACGTTCTCAATCCCCGCGCGCTCGCCTTGCTTGAGGAGGTCGGTCTGCGCGACATGGCGGACCTGACCGCGGGTGAACTGCCCTACGGGCGCAAGCGAGCTCTGGAGATCGCGACGACCATCGCGCTCGATCCCGAGATGATGCTGCTCGACGAACCGATGGCCGGGCTGGGACACGAGGACATCGGCCGGATTTCCGATCTGATCCGACGCGTGGCCCGCGGCCGCACCGTCTTGATGGTCGAGCACAACATGAGCGTGGTGTCGAATCTCTCCGACACCATCACCGTGCTCCAGCGCGGCGAGATTCTGGCCGAAGGGCCTTACGAGACGGTATCTAGGGACCCGCGGGTCATCGAGGCGTATGTCGGCACGGGGCACGCTTGATGGGCGAATTCTTGACAGTTGCCGGATTGCAGGCCTGGTACGGCGAATCGCACGTGCTGCACGGGGTCGATTTCGAGGTCAACCAGGGCGAGGTGGTGACCCTTCTCGGGCGCAACGGGGCGGGCAAGACCACGACCCTGCGCTCGATCATGGGCATTGTCGGCAAGCGCGACGGCACCGTCAGCTTCTGCGGCACCCAGACGACCGCCCTGCCCTCCAACGTCATCGCGCGGCTCGGCATTGCTTACTGTCCGGAGGAGCGTGGCATCTTCTCTTCGCTTAGCGTCGAGGAGAATCTGATGCTGCCGCCGGTGGTCAAGCCCGGCGGCATGACGCTGGAAGAAATCTACACGCTGTTCCCGAACCTTGCCGAACGGCGTAAGAGTCAGGGTACCAAACTTTCCGGCGGCGAGCAGCAGATGCTTGCGATCGGCCGCATACTGCGCACCGGCGCCACCATGCTGCTGCTCGACGAGCCTACCGAGGGCCTGGCGCCCGTCATTGTGCAGGCGATCGGCACTGTCGTGCGCGAGTTGAAGAAGCGCGGGTTTACGGTGCTGTTGGTGGAACAGAACTTCCGCTTCGCTGCGGCTGTCGCCGACCGGCACTACGTCATGGAGGACGGCAAGGTCGTCGATACCTTCCGCGCCGACGAAATCGAGGCGAACATCGAGAAACTGCATGCCTATCTCGGCGTCTGATCACCGGAACAGCCGATTCCGGAGCAATAATCCGTTCAACGTTCTTTGTTAGTGGAGGGAAGCACATGAAACTGAAATACGGACTTGCCGGCCTCGCCGGCGCGCTGCTGGCGGCGGGCGCCGCCAATGCGCAGGTATCCGACGACGTCATCAAGATCGGCGTCATGAACGACCAGTCTGGGCTGTACGCAGACATCACCGGCCAGGGCTCGGTGCTGGCCGCCCGCATGGCGGTCGAGGACGCCGGCGGGTCGGTACTGGGCAAGCCGATCGAGATCGTCTTCGCCGACCACCAGAACAAGCCGGACGTGGGGTCGACCATCGTTCGCCAGTGGATCGATACCGACAAGGTCGACGCCATCGCCGACGTGCCGACCTCTTCGGTGGCACTGGCGGTGCAGCAGATCACCAAGGAAAAGAAGCGCATCTTCCTGATGTCCGGCCCGGCATCGTCCGACCTGACAGGGAAGGCCTGCTCGCCTTACGGCTTCGCCTTTACTTACGACACCTACATGTTGGCGATCGGCACTGGCGCGGCGCTGGCCAAGGCGGGCGGCGACACCTGGTTCTTCCTGACCTCGGACTATGCCTTCGGCCATGCTCTGGAACGCGACGCGGGCGAAGCGGCCAAGGGAGCCGGCGCCAAGGTGCTGGGCGCCGTGCGGCATCCGCTCAATACCTCCGACTTCTCGTCCTTCCTGCTGCAAGCGCAGGCCTCGAAGGCGAAGATCATCGGTCTCGCCAATGCCGGCGGTGACACCATCAACTCGATCAAGCAGGCGGCGGAGTTCGGCATCGTCGCAGGCGGCCAGCGTCTGGCCGGCCTGCTTGTGTTCATCACTGACGTGCATGCGCTGGGCCTGAAGACAGCACAGGGTCTCGTTATCACCGAATCGTTCTACTGGGATCAGAACGACGAGACGCGCGCTTTCTCCAAGCGCTTCTTCGACAAGATGGGCAAGCAGCCCTCGATGGTGCAGGCGGGCGTCTACAGCGGCGTCGCGCATTACCTAAAGGCGGTGAAGGCTGCCGGCACGGACGATCCGGACAAGGTTGCGGCCAAGATGCGCGAGTTGAAAGTCAATGACTTCATGACCAAGGACGCCGAGATCCGTGCCGATGGCCGCGTTATGCGTCCGGGGTACCTGTTCCAGGTCAAGGCTCCCAACGAGTCGAAAGGCCCGTGGGACTACTACAAGCAGCTCGCCGTCATCCCGGCCGAACAGGCCGCCCGTCCGCTCAAGGACGGCGGCTGCGACCTGGTGAAGTAAACGACAACGGACGACGGGGGACGTAACGCATGTTCGAACTGCTGGGCGTGCCGCCACAGGCATTGTTCGGGCAGCTGCTGCTCGGACTGATCAATGGCTCCTTCTACGCCATTCTCAGTCTCGGGCTGGCGGTGATCTTCGGCATGCTGAACGTGATCAATTTCGCCCACGGGGCGCTGTACATGATCGGCGCCTTCGTGGCGTGGATGCTGCTGCAGTACTTCGGCATCGGCTATTGGGCGGCGCTGATCATCTCCCCCGTCGTCGTCGGCGTGCTGGGCGCGCTCATTGAGCGCGCCCTGCTCCGCCGGCTCTACCATCTCGACCATCTATACGGACTCCTGCTGACCTTCGGACTGGCCCTGATCTTCGAAGGCATGTTCCGGCGCGAGTTCGGCTCCTCGGGACAGCCCTACAACATTCCCCAGGCTCTGACCGGCGGCAACAATCTCGGGTTCATGTTCTTGCCGACCTACCGGGCCTGGGTCGTGGTGGCGTCGCTGCTCGTCTGTTTCGCCACCTGGTTCGTCATCGAGCGCACCAAGCTCGGCTCCTACCTGCGCGCCGCGACCGAAAACCCGACCCTGGTTTCGGCCTTCGGCATCAACGTGCCGCGCATGATCCTGCTCACCTACGCATTCGGCGTCGGGCTGGCGGCGTTCGCCGGGGTGCTTGCGGCGCCGATCTACCAGGTGAGCCCCTTGATGGGATCCAATCTGATCATCGTCGTCTTCGCGGTGGTGGTGATCGGTGGAATGGGCTCGATCATGGGATCGATCGTGACCGGCTTCGGGCTCGGCGTCATCGAAGGCCTGACCAAGGTCTTCTATCCGGAGGCGTCGACGACGGTGATCTTCGTGGTGATGGCGATCGTGTTGCTGATCAGGCCCGCCGGCCTGTTCGGCCGGGCGCGTTGAGGGCATGGCAATGATTGAGACGCGCAACCTCGCAATCATCGCGGTGCTGCTGGCGCTGGCCATCGCCGCGCCATTCGTCATCTACCCCGTATTCCTGATGAAGGCGCTGTGCTTCGCGCTTTTCGCCTGCGCCTTCAACCTGCTGATCGGCTATGTCGGCCTGTTGTCCTTCGGGCATGCCGCCTACTTCGGCGGCGCCGCATACATCACCGCGCACACCGCCAAGGTGTGGGGGCTGACGCCCGAGCTGGCCATCATCGCCGGCGTGGTGGTAGCGGCGCTGCTTGGGCTCGTCTTCGGCGCCCTGGCGATTCGCCGACAGGGTATCTACTTCGCCATGATCACGCTGGCGCTGGCGCAGATGATCTTCTTCCTGGCGCTGCAGGCGAAGTTCACCGGCGGCGAGGACGGCATCCAGGCCGTACCGCGCAAGCCGATGTTCGGCGTCTTCGACGTCTCCAGCGACCTGACGTTCTACTATGTGGTGCTGGCGATCTTTCTGGCGGGCTTCGCCCTGATCTACCGCATCGTGCATTCGCCCTTCGGACAGGTGCTCAAGGCGATCCGCGAGAACGAGCCGCGCACCATATCCCTGGGCTATCGCGTCGAGCGCTACAAGCTGCTGGCATTCGTGCTGTCGGCCTCGCTCGCCGGCCTCGCCGGATCGACCAAGGTGTTCGTCACGCAGCTTGCGTCGCTTACCGACGTGCAATGGCAGATGTCAGGGGAAGTCGTCCTGATGACCTTGGTCGGCGGCCTCGGCACGATGTTCGGGCCGGTCGTCGGCGCCTTCTTCGTCATTACCATGCAGAACTACCTGGCCACGCTCGGCGAATGGGTGCTGGTGATCCAGGGCGTGATCTTCGTCATCGTGGTGCTCTCGTTCCGCCGCGGCATCGTCGGGGAGATCGGCGCCTGGTGGAAAGCCCGCCGCAACGACGGTTAGCGGCTGCGTCTAGAACGATTCCGAGAACGGCCGCAGATCCAGCTCCAGCGTCCAGGCGCTGCGATGCTGGTGATGCAGCATCCAGTAGGCGTCGGCGATCGCCTCGATATCGAGCATGCCGTCCGGGCCGCGCTCCTCCTTCAGATGCGGCGCGCGATTGAGCAGGCGTTCGCCGGAGATGCCGCCGTCGATCACGACATGGCCGACATGGATCCCCCGCGGCCCGAACTCGCGCGCAATGCTCTGCGCCATGTTGCGCACGGCCGCCTTGGCGGCGGCAAAAGGCGCGAATCGTGCTTTGCCGCGCAGGCTGCCGGAAGCGCCGGTGAAGATCAGGCTGCCGCCGCCATGCTCCAGCAGCGCCGGCAAGGCCGCCTGCGCTACATTGAAGCCACCCAGCGCGTGCTCGCGCCAGTGACGCTCGAATCGTTCGACGCTCAGCTCGAGAAAGGGTCCGGGGATGTTCGAGCCGGCGTTGTGCACGGCAAGCGCCAGCGGACCCAGCGTCTGCGCCGTGGCGACGAACATGCGGGCATCCTCCGCAGACGATGCGTCTCCGATGGCGGCGACGGCTTTGCCGCCGGCGTTGCGCAGTTCTTCAGCGACGGCCTCGACCTTCTGCGGCGTGCGCCCGGCAACCGCGACGGGGTAACCGCCCTGAACGAACCGGCGAGCGACCGCCGCTCCCAGGCCCTGCGAGGCGCCGACGCCCACCACCAACACGCTGCCCTGCCGGGCGCTCCAACGATCAGTCATGGCTCACTCCAGAATCGCTCGTTTCCGAAGCAATGGCGGGGGGCCCGACTGCCGACAATCGAAATAAAGTAATGACCGGCCGAGAAAATCTGATGCGCCGCGAATCCTCAGGCGCCGGCGGACGCAAGCGGCGCCCATATCGGCGACGATTGCGTCCCACGCTGGCCGGACAAGCTAGGGCGCGGCGTCCATCGTCTGCAGGTAATCCGTCGCGACCCTGTTGAGGTCATCCAGAAACCACGTCTCGTGCAGCCAATCAGGGGCCGCGGCAACGGCATGCCCCAGAACGCCGTCGACCATCGCGACCAGGAACGCGGCGCGTTGCGGAAGGTCGCTGCGATGTGGATAGGCTGGGGCAAGCATCGCACAGACCAGTTCGATGAAGCGGCCGGACAGCTCATCCAGAATGCCGTTCGATTCGGGCTCGGCCAGCGGTTCGCGCAGGGCGATACTGAGCGCGATGTTTTCACGCTTGACGGCGATCAACGCCGCGAGCGCGGCCCGGATCAGCGTCTGCGGGGGTGCATCGACATTCTCCCGCCTCGCCTTCGCGATGGCGCCCAGCATCAGGTCGAAATAGCGCTGTTTTAGGGCCATCACCAGAGAGCGCTTGTCGGGGAAATACTGGTAAAGCGTGCCGACCGACACGCCGGCGCGCTCGGCCACGCGAGTCGTCGTCAGTCGCCCGTACCCTTCGCGCACCAGGACCTGAAGGGTGGCTTCCAGTACCGCCTCCGTCGTAGCGCGCGAGCGGTCCTGAAGCGGCTGTTTTCTCTGCCGAATTCGCTCCGCCAAGGGCTTGTCTTGGAATGCGAATTGCCGAACTGAAGCTTTCTTCATATTTCCAGAATGGCGCGGCCGATTGGCGAGGGCAAGGCGGAGATGGGCATGAAAAGGATTCTGATAACCGGCGCCAGCCGCGGCTTGGGTCTGGCGATGGCGCAGGCGCTGGCGAGCGCACCTGACGTGGAACTGATCCTGGCGGTCCGCGATGTGGCAGCCGGCCAACGTGCGGCTGCCTCGTTGCGCAGCCCGGCGCGTGTGATCGAACTCGATACGGGTTCGCGCAAATCGATAGGCCGTTTGATCGACGCATGGCGGGAGCCGCTGCACGCGCTGGTCAACAATGCCGGGCTGCAATTTACCGGCCCGGCGGTCTTCAATGACGACGGTGTCGAGATGACATTGGCCGTCAACCATCTCGGGCCGCTGGAACTGAGTGCGGGGCTGCTCCCGTGGCTGTCGGGTGGACGGGTTATGGCCGTCGGCAGCGGCACCCACAATCCGCACAATCGGACGGCACGCCTCTTCGGCTTTCGCGGCGGGAGTTTCACGACAATCGAGGAACTGGCGCAGGGCCATGCCAAACGCAGATCGGATCGCGGCCGAGGCATGGACCTCTATGCCACTTCCAAGCTGCTCACTATGGCGACATCCGTGGAACTTGCGCGCCGCTTTCCGCAGACAGGATTCTTCGTGCTGGATCCAGGCCTCATGCCGGGAACAGGTTTGATTCGCACCGCCCCGTTGCCGGCGAGGCTTGCGTGGCATTCTCTTATGCGCTGGCTGGTGCCCGTGTTGCCCGATGCCAGTACGCCGCCGCGCTCGGCGCTGGCAGCACGTGGTTTATTGCTGGAACGGCCAATTGCACCGGGGGAGGTCTACGATTTCGATGGCGCTCCCTCGGGACGCGTCTGGCAACTTGTCCGCGACCCCGATTTCGGCCGAGCCGTGGTCGACCAATCCCTCGCCTTCCTGAATTTGCGCCTATCCTAAACGGGAACGCCGCCCCCTCATTCGTCATTTAATCAAGTAGAATCAATAGCTAAGAAATGGCGGAGGGAAAGACCCACATATCCAACGTTCTCTGACACATCCTCCCCGAAATGGCGAGAATTGCTGGGCTTCTACACCACAAACACCGGAGCGAACCCGCCACCTGGGGTCCTGAAATTTGTGGTCTGGCCTTGGTAGAGGCGCGCAGCCACCAGAAGCACCTGCCCGTCGTAGGTATACAGCCGAACGTCCATCTTGCGCGCCTGCGGCGCCCCGTCGGTCTTGATCATGCGCTCGCTCGGCCGGACCAGGGTCTGGGCAACGTAGCCGCCCCGCTCAATTTGTGACCAGACGCCTTTCGTCACCTTGTCGCCGCGGTACACTGCCTTCCCGCCATGTCCGCCCGTCGGCTTGAAGAAAAGGTTCTTTCGGCAGCTCCAGAGTTCGTCGGCGTTCTCTGGGGTGACAAGGACAGTGCGTGGGACGGCTTTGAGAGGCGCAATAATTTCTGGTTGCGCACCCCAAGACTCGAGTAGCGCAGGGTCGGAGAGCAGCGAAAGGTTGCGTTTGTCGGCAAGAAGGGCGTGGTTGTGCGGATTCGGCGTTACGACCACCGCGCCATCGCGGTAGGCCTCACGCAGCGCTCTGTGCTCTGGCTGATCAAACGCGAAGTCGGTGACGCGGTTATACACGAGGTCGACTTGCCTGCCCTCGACGCTGAGCCGGCCCGCCTCGTAGCGAAGATGGCTGGCATCCGTGATAATCGCGTCCACGCCTCGCGCGGCCAGAACTTGCCGTACGAGCACAAACTCAGGATAGAGAAACTGTTCCTCCGGCCTGTCGTCGACGATAGCAATCCGATGTGCGGCGCCGGCTCCCCGCTGGCGCATCCATTCGTCCTGAAACATGTGAAACGCCGCGTCCTCAAAGGTGTGCGGCGTCAGTGGCATGTCCATTTCGGCACAACACTTGCGCTGCGCCTTTGCAAGAAGGGCATTGAGGAATGCCCCGCCGGCGTTGGTATTGATCTCGATGAGCCGGGGACCGTCTTCGCCAAGATGGAAGTCGTAGCCCATCATTGCACCAACCGGCCCGTGGTCCGCATGCGAGATTTCAGGTGCCCAGGAGAGAACCGCGGCTTGATATGCGGCGAGCCGAGCCGTTGTTTCGACAGCGGCCACCACCTTCTGCATCTCGGCCACCTCCGTGGCTGAGAGAAACACCGGCACGTTCGAGAACAAGTGGGCCTTGGGGCGGATGAAAGTCTCGCAGAACGCTGGATCGCCAGCCTCGCGCTCCAGCGCCTCGCAAAGCGACCCTCGGTTGAGCGTGACGCAAAAGCAGTTCTGGTTGAGCCGCTTGGAAAGGGTCTCAACTTGACCAGAGAAAGTGGGAGCCGGATAGGTCATCGAGCGCAAAGCCATGGCTGCGACGAGGCCGGACATGCTTTAATCCCGAGGGGGAGGTCGAACATTCTTGCGATCATCGTTGCCCCAGCGTTTCGGTCAGCAGGCCGATCCCGAGCGCTGCATCAGTCTTGGCGATCGATTCTTCGGCGCTGCTTATCGTTCCGGTCAGTGCTCGGATCGCATCGATTGTCTCTGGAATGACGATTGCCTGATTGTCGACCATGTAAGCGTAGAACAATTCGTCCCCTTCGACTTTCAGCATGTCCGACCACAGCGCCACCTCATAGAGGTTGTCATGCGGCCGGCCGAGGTCGGCCATGAGTTCCTTGACCGTATTGAGGGCGGTCAATCCGGCATCCATGCGGATCAGGGCGATCCGGGACGACGCGGCAAAGGCGTTGAGCACCTCCTCCTTGGAGGCCGGTCGCGTCATCTGCACCGACCAGTAGTGCAAATGCGCCAAGGTCTCCGGAACCTTGACCGCCATCGTGATGACATCGAGGTCGGGGGCGACGCTCTGCGCATCTGGCCCTTGATGGCTCGGAATCTCAGGTTCGGGGACGAGCGTGTTCATGATCCCGCCGAGGTGACTTTCCCACGGGTCCGTCGCCCGGCGCAACAGCGTCCCTCGCGCGCGACGTAGCAGGCCCGCGTGCTTCAACGCCGTCAGGGTTCTGACGATCGAGGTTGTGTTGCAGGAGACGACGCGTGTGCTGTCCCGGTTCAGCGCGGTCGCATAGCTGACCTCGGCAACGAAGGAGTGTCCGGTCACCGCGTGCTTCTCGCCACCCTGGACGATGAACTTTATGCCCGTGTGCCCATAGATTTCGACGTTGGCCGCCGCGATCCGTTTCGGCGTGCAGTCGACCACCAGATCACTCGCCCCGAGCAGATCATCGAGGTTCCCCGCCACATCGAGACCGGACTTCCGCATCGCCCCCGAATGTTCCTCGGTGGCTGCATAGAGGCGGAAGCCCTTCTGCATCGCCATGCGTGGCCGCCAGTCAACGCTGATATCCGCCACCCCGGCGAGTTCCATATCGTCCTGCAGCGCCACTGCGTCGGCGACACGCTTTCCGATCACGCCGTAGCCGTTGACAGCGACGCGAATCTTTTTTGCTGGGCTCATCGGCTTCTCCTTGCGTCTGAAGCGCTCCGCAGTGATGGCTATGGCTTATGTAGCGTCTTTGGAAATTGCGCAAAGTATTCCACGAAATCGGGTCGGTTGCTGCCCCTAAACAACCAAGCTTGGCGGACGTCGTCGATCGGCGTCCGGTCAATGAAGTCCCTGCCGACAGCCATGCGGGTGGCATTTAGCGTCGTACCGTTGAACCGGCGTCTCGCTGCACCAGCAAAATCCCGGTCAGCACCAGGATGACACCGACAATCTGGACCACCTCAAGTCGCTCACCGAAAAAGGTCGCGCCGATCATGAGCCCAAAGATTGGCACCAGAAAGGTAAAGGCATTCGCCCGATTGAGCTCGACTCGCTCCAGCGCTTCGAACCAGAGCCAAAACGCGAGCGACGATCCGAGGACTGCAAGAGCCACGAGAACGAGGGCGAATTCCGTCGACCACGTCAACATCGAGATATCCTCCGTCAACATAGACAGGAGGGCCAAGGGTACCGCGCCGATGAGCAACTGAAAGCCCATCGCCATAATCGGATTAACCTGGCCGGTGAGGCGCTTGATGGCGACATTGCCCACGGAAACACCAGTCGCGGCAAGTACGACGTAGGCGATTCCGAGGGAGTAGCCCTGGACGTGGGCCGAAGCGATGCCCGGCCAAGCGATGACAGCGATGCCGGCCAATCCGACCGCCAGCCCGATCTTTCCAACCGCGTTGATACGTTCCCCCAGGAAGACAGTCGCGAGAACCGCCGCTATGATCGGTTGCACGTTCGCGATGACGGTCGCGAGGCCCGGCGAAACGAACTCCGCCGCGTGGAACATGCCGAGGAAGCCCATGCTGGTCGCCCCGAGCCCTACCACTATGATCAGGGTCCAGGAGCGCCCACTGTCAGGCACCCGACGACCGCAGAGGGCACCAAGTGCGATCAAGCAAAGGCCGGCAAGTGCGGCACGCAAGGCCGCGAAGGCGATGTGGGGCGCGAGATCCAGGCCAATGGTGATCAAGGGAAAGCAGGAGGCCCAAAGCGCCATGACAGCCAGGAGGCGCAGGGTGGTGCCAATCGTCATGCCCCAAGCACCACGATTCGCTCGATTCTTGCGCGTTGTGGGAGCATGATGGGTTCATCGGGCGAACGATAGTGACCTTGATCGAGGTCAAAGCGGTAGCGGCATCGACGTGCTATGAAGAACTTCGCTTGAGGTGCTGAGCGACAAAAAAGGGTAACGAGTGCAGCAGGTTGATGCAGGACAGCGCGGAAAGGCCCCGAGTCTTCGGACTTCGGGTCTGTGGCGTTGCCTCGTGCTGCTGCTGGTGCTTGCCTTATCAACATCAGGTCTCGTTCATGCCAAGATGGGGGACCACGCCGCATCTGCAGCGTCGCATACGCAGGAAATTGCGTCAGTGAGCCAGGATGCCAGCGGTGAGCCTTGCTGTCCCGAGCATAATGGCCAGCCCCACGGCACCACCTGCAGCACGGCTAATGGATGTTCGTTCTGCGTCCCGCTGTTGAAAGCCTTGGCCCTAATGGCGCCGCTGGATACGGAAAAGTTGGAACCTCGGTCTGAAGACGTTCATCTCAGCCGCACGCCAACAACGCAATTTCGCCCGCCCAGACTCTTCGCGAACGTCTGAGCCCGAGCGCCTTTTTCGGTGTTTCGGGCTAACCGGATCGGCCGTTTCGGTCTGATCCGATTCCCTCACGTTCGGAAGAGAGTTTATACATGGGCTATCTGTCACGTCGCCATTTTCTGGCATCTACAGCCGCCGCAGGCATGCTCGGCGCGGTTCCTTCGCTGCTGATTTCGGGCCAGCCTGCCTTGGCGATGCCCACCACCACTATCCGCGTCGGAACGCGCGTAATTGAAGTGAACGGACGACCGGCCACGGTCTACGGCCTGACGCAGCCTGACGGCAGCCACGGTCTGATCGCGGAGGCGGGAGAGCGCTTCCGTGTAAGGCTGGAGAACCAGCTCGACGAGGAAACCCTCATCCACTGGCACGGACTGACGCCTCCCTGGCAGCAGGACGGCGTACCGGATCTGTCCCAGGCGCCGCTCGTTCCCGGCCAAGCGTATGATTACGACTTCCCGCTGAATCTGCCCGGCACCAACTGGATGCACTCGCATCACGGGCTTCAGGAGCAGCGCCTGATGGCGGCGCCGCTGATCGTCCGCGACCCGGCCGAAGCCGGCGCGGACATCCAGGACGTGGTGGTCCTGTTCCACGATTTCACGTTCCGCGACCCCGACGAGATTCTCGCAGAGTTGAAAGGTCCTTCCGTTCCGATGGGAGGCATGGAGCAATCCGCCATGGGGCACGGCGCCGCTGCGATGTCCACTGGCCCGCACCTGCAGGATGTCGTCTACGACGCTTTTCTCGCCAACGACCGCACCCTGGACGACCCGGAGGTGTTTCGCGTCGAACGCGGCGGCCGGGTGCGCCTGCGCCTGATCAACGGGGCGACGGCGACTAACTTCTGGCTGGATCTGGGCCAGCTGGATGGCCGTCTGATCGCAGTCGACGGCATGCCGGTGGAGCCAGTGCCAGGGCGGCGCTTCGAGTTCGCGATTGCCCAGCGTCTCGACATCGTCCTGGAGCTACCGCAAAGCGAAGGCGCCTGGCCGGTATTCGCAGTGCAGGAAGGCGAACGCTCGCGAACGGGCTTCATTCTGGCAACGCCGAGCGGGGCTGTTCAAAGACTTGCCGGCGAGGCGCCGGACGCGGCGGACCCGATCGGGCTTGCGCTCGAACGCCGGTTGCGGGCCGCGCAATCCCTCGCACCTCGTGAACCGGACCACCGTCACGCAGTAACCATCACCGAGGCGCCGGGTTACGTCTGGATGCTGAATGGCGCTTCGCATGGCGATCACGCCCCTCTGGATGTGCGCGCGGGCGAGCGGGTCGAGATCACATTCGAAGATCGGACCACCATGGCCCATCCGATGCACTTGCACGGGCATCACTTTCAGGTAGTCGCGATCAACGGCGAACGCTTTGCGGGCGCAATACGTGACACCG
>JBFWZG010000031.1:0-26795 GCA_050185515.1 Reyranellaceae bacterium | reverse complement strand
CGCCTCGCCGCGGCTGCAGCCACTATGGCACACTTGCGTCGCGCCCTGTTCGAAAGTAACCATTTGGATACATTCTGCCACAAGCCGCTGGTGAGACAAATGGCGAAGCTATCCGCCGCCGATTACCGCCGCCTCGACGCCGTCGCCATGGCCGCCCTGGTGCGTGACCGGCAGATCGAGCCGCAGGATCTGCTCGAAGCGGCCTTTGCCGAGATCGATCGGCTCAATCCGCTGCTGAACGCGGTGGTGGTTCCGATGCGCGAGCAGGCGCGGACGGAAATGGCAACCCTGGATCCAGGCGCGCCGCTGGCCGGCGTGCCGTTCCTGCTCAAGGATTTTCTTGCGCTTTATCGGGGCGTGCCGACGTCCGGCGGCGCGCGATTCTTCGCCGACGATGCCGCCCCCATAGACAGCGAACTCGTGGCGCGCTACCGGCGGGCTGGCCTGACCGTGATCGGCAAGGCCAGCACATCCGAGTTCGCCATCGCCGCCAGCTGCGAGACGCGCCTTTTCGGATCGACGCGCAATCCCTGGGACCGGTCGCTCTCGCCCGGCGGCTCCAGCGGCGGCTCGGCGGCGGCGGTCGCCGCACGAATGGTGCCGGCTGCCCACGCCACCGACGGCGGCGGTTCCATCCGCATACCGGCCAGCGCCTGTGGCTTGTTCGGGCTGAAACCCAGTCGCGGCCGGATTTCGATGGCGCCGGCCGGCGAAGGATTAGGCGGTTGCGCGGCCGAGCACGTCGTCAGCCGCACGGTGCGCGACAGCGCGGCGCTGCTCGATGCCACGGCGGGCGCGCTGGCCGGCGATCCCTACACCGCGCCACCTCCTGCCCGACCCTATGCCGTCGAGGTCGAAACGGACCCGCCCAACCTCACCGTCGCCTATTCGGATGAGACGCCGGACGGAACGCCGATCGCCCTCGAATGCCGCCAGGCGCTCCGCGAAGCGGCGCAACTTCTGGAATCGCTAGGCCATCGCCTGGTCCCGGCGACCCCGAAGGTCGACTGGGAGGCGCTGGACCGCGCCTTTTTCGCCGTCATGGCGGTGCAGACGCGCCGCGTCATGGCGCTGCGCGCGGGCGGGCGGCCCTTCGGCGCGGATGACTTCGAGCCGGTCACCTGGGCCATGGCCGAGGCCGGGCAGCGCTTCAGCGGCACCGATTACCTCGAGGCGATCCAGATTTTCCATCGCATCGGTCGGGAGACAGCGCCGTTCTTCGCCAGCCACGATCTTCTGCTGACGCCAACCCTTGCGATGCTGCCGCCGAAGCTGGGGCATCTTTCGACCGAGACACCCGATCTCGAGAGCTATTTGAAGCGCACCTTCGCCTTCGCACCGTTCACGCGGCTGTTCAACGTCACCGGCCAACCGGCCATGTCGGTGCCGCTGCACTGGACCGCGGCGGGACTGCCGGTCGGCATCCAGCTCGTTGGCCCCTATGGCGCCGAGTCTTTGCTCTTCCAGGTCGCCGGGCAGCTCGAGCGCGCCCGGCCCTGGCATCAGCGCGACTCCTTCCCGGTCTAGGCGGGATCGGACCTGCGGCGGAAGATTCGCGCAGTCACTCTGGTCAGCCTGACGTTGAAATAGGGGATCGACCACAGCGCCGCCGCCAGGGTCATCAGCGCCAGACCGGCGCTGATCGGCCGGGTGAAGAACGGCGAGATGTCCCCGTCCGTCAGACTGAGGCCGCGCAGCAGGTTCTTATCGAGCAGTTCGCCCAGCACCAGACCCAGGATGAGCGGCGCCATCGGGAATTTCAGCTCGCGCAAGACGTAGCCAAACAGGCCGAAGAACAGCATGACGTAGATGTCGAACACGCGCGAGGTGATGGCGAAGGCGCCCACCGTGCAGAGCACGAACACGATCGGCATCAGCCGCTCGCGCGGGATCAGAAGCACCCAGAGCAAGGGCTTGACCAGGGTCAGGCCGAAGAACAGCTTCGCCATGTCGGCGATGATCAGCATCGCGACGATCTCGAAGATGAAGTTCGGCGTCGTCACCATCAGCATCGGGCCGGGATTCATGCCGTGGATCAGCAGCGCCGCCAGCAGAACGGCGGCGGGCGCCGAGCCCGGCACCGCAAGCGTCAGCACCGGGATGATCGCGCCTGGCACGCAGGCACTTTCTCCGGTTTCCGCCGCCATCAAACCCTCGACCGATCCCTTGCCGAACTTCTCCTTCTCCTTGCTGCCGCGCTTGGCTGCCGCATAGGACGACCAGGCCGCGGTGTCCTCGCCCAGTCCCGGCATGATGCCGACGAAGGTGCCGATGGCGCCCGACCGGAATACCGTCCGCCAGTACTGCGTAATGTCGCGCAGTCGCGGCAGCACCGAATCGACCTTGCTGCTGACCACTTTGAAGGCCGGCCCCTGCATGACCTGCATGACCTCGGCGACGCCGAAGGCGCCGACCAGCGCCGGCAGCAGGCCGATGCCGCCGGCAAGATCGGTGTTGCCGAAAGCGAAGCGCGGATAGGCGTGCGTCGATTCCTGGCCGATCGTGGCGATGAACAGCCCGATGAAACCGGCGATATAGCCCTTCAGTGCGTCGCCGCCGCTCAGACTGCCGCAGATCACGATGCCGAACACCGCGACCCAGAAGAACTCGTACGAGCCAAAGGTCAGCGCCAGGTCGGCAAGCGTTGGCGTCAGCAGCAGCACGCACATGGTGCCGAACAGCGTGCCGAGCCAAGACCCCGTGGTCGATATGCCCATTGCGCGACCCGCCAGGCCCTGCCGCGCCAATGGAAATCCGTCCAGCGTCGAGGCCGCGCTGGCCGGCGTTCCGGGAATGTTGAGCAGAATTGCGCTGCGGCTGCCGCCATAGATGGCGCCGACATAGACGCAGATCAGGACCAGGATCGCCAGATTATGATCGAGGCTGTAGGTGAGCGTCGTCATCAGCGCCACGCCCATGGTCGCCGTCAGTCCAGGCAGCGCTCCGATAACGATTCCAATGAACGTGGCGCCAAGCACAAAGGCCAGCGTTTGGGGATTGAGAAAACCGCCGATGGCGGAGCCGAGCATTTCCAGGTTGCCGAGCATGGGAAGCGCCTCCGCTCAGGGCAACCGGACCAGGAAGACTTCCTGGAACATGTAGTGGATGGCGCCGCCGACGCAGAGGCCGAGGATGGCGGCAGTTACAAGCCGTCGAAGGCGCAAGGCCGGCGGCGCGGTCGGATCCCATTCGAAGCTCGACGTGAAGGCGGCGATGAACAGTGCGGCCGCAAGCCAGAATGGCAGCAGCCCTACCAGAACCACGGCGAACACCACGCCGAGCCCGGCGGCAATGAAGAGGCGCTTGAGGCTGATCCCCGGCAACCCTTCGAACCCGGCGGGCTTGCCGCCGCCCGGCTTGAGCGCGCCGCGCAGGATCGATCGCGCCGCCAGGACGATCGACAGCAGCGCGATTACGGTTGCATGGAAGCCGGGCACGATGCCGGGCGCCGTGAAGGCGCTGCCGCCGGTCGACACGAAGGTCGGCATGCGCAGCGCCAGCGCGATGACGCCGAGCCCGAAGGCCAGGAGGATCGCCGCCGTGATCAGGTCGGTGCGCGCCGAGGGCGGCGGCGTGACGTTCGAGGTCTGCGAGTTCTCTGACACCGTAATCCGTCCGAAAAAGAGAACATCGCCACCGCAAGATGCGATGGCGATGTTCCGTCGCGAGGCGAGCGCTACTGGCGCGGAATGCCGACCGTATCCGGCGAGACCTTGGCCTTGCCGGCGTCGAAATACAGCCACGCCGTCTGGCGCACCATCTTCATGGCGCCGTCATGCGCTTCCTTGCCGTAGAGCGGAGCGAAGATAGCGCTTCGGTCGGCGGCGTACTTCTGCAGTGCGGCCGAGTTGGCGATCTTGTCTTTCCAGACCATCTCCATGGTCTGGATGACTTCCTTCGGCGCATCCTTGGGAACCCAGATCCCGAAATAGTTCACCGGCGCCACCATGCCGGGGATCCACTTGGTGATCGGGGGGATTTCGCCATATCCGGCCAGAGTCACCGGCTTGTCGTTCAGTACCACCAGCGGCACGAGGCGCTTGCCCTTGATCATTTCCGACATCTCGACCAGAAGCTGGCTGACGACCGGCGTCTCGCCCGCGACCGTCGCGATCACGGCCGGGTTGCCGCCCTCATATGTCACGTGCCGGTACTTGATGGGCGTGGCGGCGCGGATCATCTCCATCATGTTGTGACCGGCCGACGAGATGCCGGCGGTGGCCACGGAGACGTTGTCGCCATTCTTCTTCAGAGCATCGAGTAGTTGGCCGAAATCCTTGTACGGAGCGCCGGGATTGGCGCTAATCGCGCCAACATTGGCCACGGCGAAGAACAGGCTCCAGTCAGAAAGCTGGGTATCGAGCATGCCGAGCACCTTATAGGTGCCGACGTCTGCCGCGGCGCCGGCCGCCCAGGTGTAGCCATCATGCTTGGCCTCGGCGACGTTCTTGGTTCCGATCGAACCGGATGCGCCAGGCTGGTTGACAACGACGAATTTCTGGCCGAGCGCGCCCTCCAGCTCGTTGGCCACGATACGGGCCATCTGGTCGGTCGAACCGCCGGCCGCCCACGGCACGACGATCGTCACCGGCCGCTCGGGCTTCCACGGGTAGTTCTGCGCCGAGGCTGCGCCGGCGCCGACCGTCAGGCCGACGGCGGCCATCGCGGCCAACATCATCTGCTTCGCTTGCATCTCCCTATCTCCCTCTTGGCGTTGCCTGTTCTTTCGCCATCGCGGCGCTTTACAGCGCCCGGACGAGCCGGTACCAAATAACCAACTGGTTACAAAAAACGATAAAGGCGGGTCGCCAGCGTGTCAACAAAGCAGCCGTTTCCAGCCGGCCTCGCGCAACCGTGACGGCCGGTCCGATCCTGCAGATCGGCTATGGCGCGTTCGGTCCGACTCACGCGCGGGCCTGGCGTGCCGCTGGCATCGAAGACCTTGTCGTGGCCGATCCCGACCCTTGTGCCCGCGATCGCGCACTGTCCGACGATGCGCGCCTGCGCGTCGTTGAAGACTATCGCGAGGCCCTCCCGGCCTGTCGGGCAGTCGACATTCTGACGCCGACCCCGACACATTGCGCCATTGCGCTGGAGGCTTTGCGGACCGGAAAGCCGGCATTCGTCGAGAAACCGGTCGTGTCCACACTTGTCGAAGCGCAGATCCTGCGACGGCAGGCGCTTAGCGCCGGACTACCGCTGATGGCCGGCTACTATTTTCGCTACCATCCCAAGTGCATCGAACTGCAGTGGCAGATCGGCACGGGCGCGCTTGGCGAACTGCGCCTGCTGACCGGAAAATTCGCCGGCTACAAGCGCGCGCGCATCGATTCGGGCGTGCTGCACAACGATGCGGTGCACTTTCTCGACCTCTTCTGCTGGTTGGTCGGCCGCCTGCCCGATCGCGCCTTTGCACTGGCCCGCGACCATTTCGGCCGTGGCATGGACGACACCATGCTGATCCTGCTCGACTGGTCCGGCGGGCCCGCAGCACAGATCGAATGCGGCTATGTCCAACCTGGACGCTGGCCCGACACCGTCGTCGCCGGAGCGCTGACGAGCAAGGAGATCGCCGTGAGCGGCGCGAAAGGCGCGGTCGAGGTCGACTTCGCTGCGGAAACCTATGTCGAGCACAGAGTGACCCACGAAAACCGGGACGGGGTATGGACGCCGCACTTCCATGCGCCGGCGGCGTCGCGTAACGTCCCGCCGGCCGATGCCGTTGCCGTGCTGACCGCCGAGTTCACCGAGTTTCTAGGCCGGCTGGATGGCGCGGCGCCGGATACCGGCTTCGCAGCGGACGGCCTCGACGGCGCCTGGCGCATGGCGTTGCTGCTCGAGGCGATCGCGACCTCGGCCGCAAGCCGGCAGGCCATCACGATTAGGGAGCCGACTGACGATGCAAGCTGACCGTCTGCGCCTGGCGCTGTGCAACGAAGTGATCGCCGATATGGAGTTCGCGCGCCAATGCGCGTTCTCCGCCACGCTCGGCTATGACGGCCTGGAAGTCGCGCCCTTTACTCTGGCGGAAGAACCACACCTGGTCGGCGCCAACGCCCGCGCCGCCGTGCGTCGCGCCGCCTCGGATGCCGGCATCGCCATCTGCAGCCTGCACTGGCTGCTCGTGAAGCCGGCCGGCCTGTCGATCACCAGCGACGACGCCAGGGTGCGCGAGCGCACTCTCGACGTGATGCGCCGCCTTATCGCGCTTTGCGCAGATCTGGGCGGCTCGGCGCTGGTGCACGGTTCGCCGGCACAACGACGCCTGCCCGAGGGGGCCGGCGCCGACGAGGCGCGCAAGCGCGGCATCGACGCCTTCGCCGCCATCGCCGACGACGCCCAACAGGCCGGCGTGACTTACTGCATCGAGGCGCTGGCGACACCGGCGGCGAATTTCGTGACCACCCTGGACGAGGCAATTGGCATAGTCGAACGGATTGGCAATCCCCATGTCCGCACCATGCTCGACTGCAGCGCCAGCACGGTCATGGAAAGCGAACCGCTGGCCGCTTTGCTTGATCGCCATCTGCCGACCGGCATGATCGCGCACGTTCAGGTCAACGATCGCAACCGCCGTGGCCCCGGCCAGGGCTCTGATCCGTTCGCGCCGGTGCTGGCGGCGTTGAAACGCAACTGCTATGCCGGCTGGGTTGCCGCCGAACCGTTCGAATACGAACCCGACGGCGCTGCCTGCGCAGCACGCGCCGTCGGCTATCTGAGAGGCATCGAGGAGACGTTGCAATGGCGAGCCTGAAGAACGCGCCCAGCCTGCAGGTGAAGGAGATCGAATTCTACGAATGGCCGTATACGTTGCGCCTGCCATTCCGTTTCGGGGTCATCACCGTCACCCATGGCCGGCAGGTCGTTGCCCGCGCGCGCATCGAGCTTGAGGACGGCCGTTCCGGCTGGGGCGTCGCCGCCGAGGCGCTGGGCGCCAAGTGGTTCGACAAGGATCCGGCGATCAGCGACGACGACAATCTCGACCAGCTCCGTCTGGCGCTGGAAATTGCCGCCGCCAATTATCTCTCGCACGGCGCCGCTACGGCATTCGGCCATTTCGCGGCCGCCTACGGGCTGCAGCTCGCGACCGGCGAAAAGCATCGGCTCAACCATCTCGTCGCGAGCTACGGGCCGGCCATGATCGACCGCTGCGTAATCGACGCGCTGGGCAAGCTGCTCGACCTGTCGTTCAACGCCATGGTCAGGACGAACGTCCCGGGCATCGTACCGTCGCTGTTGATCGACGATCTGAATGGATTCGCGTTCGACGATTTCCTCGCCGGGCTGCGGCCGCTACCCAAACTGCATGTGCGCCACACGGTCGGCATGGTCGATCCTATCGTCGCCGCTGACCAGGCGCGGGAGGCCCGGGTCAATGACGGCCTGCCGGAGACGCTGGAGGAAATCGTCTCGAGCTACGGACAGACCTATTTTAAGCTCAAGGTCGGCGGCGACGTCGAGAAGGACGTCGCGCGGCTGACCGCGATCGCTTCGGTGCTCGATCGTCTGAAGGTTCCCTACAAGGCCACCCTCGACGGCAATGAGCAATACGGCGATGCTTCTGGCGTTCTGGATCTATGGAACGCGATCGAAGCCAGTCCGGAACTGCAGCGACTGAAAGAATCCATCATCTTCATCGAGCAGCCCATCAAGCGGCAGATGGCGCTGTCAGAAGATGTTTCGTCTCTTGCCGCCAGACGTCCGGTCATCCTCGACGAATCGGACGGCGATCTCGCGGCCTTTCCGCAAGGGCGCGGCCTCGGCTATGCCGGCATATCAAGCAAGAACTGCAAGGGCTTCTACAAGTCGATCATCAACCGCGCCCGCTGCACGTGGTGGAACGCGCAGGAAGGCACCGATCGCTATTTCATGTCGGCCGAGGATCTCACCACCCTGCCCGGCATCTCCGTGCAGCAGGACATGGCGCTGGTGGCGCTGCTCGGCCTCTCGCATGTCGAGCGCAATGGCCACCACTTCATCAACGGCATGAGCGGCCGGCCCATGGCCGAGCAGCGCGCTTTCCTCGCGGCGCATCCCGGTCTCTACTACGAGGCCGACGGCGTGGTGCGGCTGAAGATCGACGACGGCATGGTCGACCTGCGTTCGCTCGACTGTCCGGGTTTCGCCGTCGCCGCCGAACCGGACTGGAGCAGCCTCGAGCGCATGCCGGCGGCGAAATGGCGCTGAGCGGGAAGCGCACCGGCTAGCGCAGCATGTCGCCTGCGGCGAGAAAGACGCCAGCAAGGCTCTCTCCAGCGACCAGCCCGGCCGCGATCACGATCAGAAGGCGGCTGGACCAAGTCGGCGCCAGACGGGTCAGCACGGCCGCTATCAGCGCGCCGGCGAACAGCGCGAATGAAATCGAGGCCGGAATCACGAACGCCAGCCCCATCGCGGTGGCGCTGGGCACGAAAGCGGCGGCCTTCGCCGGCAGCAGTTTTTCGCCCAGCGTCAGAGCGCAGCCAGCGACTGCACCGATCGCCATGGCCGTCACGGTGGCGGCCGGCAGCGATTGCAGGCCCTGCGCCAGAACCTCGGCGACCGCTTTCCAGGTCGCCACAGCCGGAGCCGGCCATTCAGCCGTGATCAGCATCGCGGCGGGATTAGGCACCAGCACGAGATAGACCAGCGTACCAACCAACGCGCCGGTCAGGACGCCGAAGACCTGTGCGACGACCTGGAATCCCGGCGTGGCGCCGATCAGCTGCCCTGTGCGCAAATCGTCCATCAGGTCCGAGGCCTGCCCCGCCGCGCCGCCGGTGACGTTGGCGCTCATCAGATTGGTCGTGACGTTGTTGGGCGTTATGACGGCGAAGCTGATTTGGGTGATTTTGCCCATGGCGCCGATCGGCGCGATGCCGGTCTCGCCGGTCACCCGCGCCACCACCATGGCCAGCAGGAAACTAAGGCCGACGGCGACTATGGCTTCCCACCACTCGATGGCGAACAGGCTGGTCTGTGCGATGGCCGACAGAAGCCCCGCCAGAACCAGCCCGGCAGCGAAAGCGCGCGGCGGCACCGTCGGCAGCAGCCGCGCCGCGCCGTCGCGACGGCGGGCGAGGATGCGCGCAATCGAGATCGCGATCGACGTCAGCGCAGCCACCACCATCAGCGCCACGCCGGGCCAAAGCAGATATTCGACCATCGGCCCGAACCAAGACGCATCGGGATCCGCCGGACCCAGCTCGGCCCAGCCGCGCGACAGGCTCCATGGCCCCAGAACGAGCCAGGCCAGCACCGCGCCCAGCGCCAGTGAGACGCCGGCACGTAGGCCGATGATGGCGCCGAAGCCCAGCATGAGCAGGGACGGATCGAGCCCCAAACCTAGATTGGCCGGCGACACTGTCACCGGAGCGGCCGCTTTCGGTGTGACGATCGCCGGCAGCGAACCCGGAAAGGTCAGCTTTGGCAGGGCGGTGATCAGTCCGTCGAACAGCTTCAGACCTGCGGAAACGGCCGCAGCGGCGATCAGCGCCAGCAGGCGACGCATCGCCTCGGTGCCTTGGCCATGAATTTCGCGCAACGTCACCGCCGTCGCCGTTCCGGCGGGGAATCGCAGCCCGTCGCGCATCAGGAGCTGATTGCGCAACCCTGCGGCTACCACGATGCCCAGCAAGCTGACCGTAAAAACCCAGAACGCCAGAAGCGGCCAGGGCAGAGTCTGCCCGGTGAGCATGGTCCAGGCGGGGATCGGCGCCACCAGCCCGCCGGAGATGATCGAGGCCGCGGACGAAGCGGCGGTCTGGTTGACGTTGTTCTCGTAGATGCCCCAGTGCCGCGCACCCAGTCCGCGGCCAGCCAGACGCCATGCGCCCAGGCCCAGCAGGCCGGCGGCGATAGACATGTTGAAGGACCAGCCGATTTTCAGGCCGCTATAGATGTTGCAAGGCGTCAACAGCGCGCCCAGGGCCATGCCGGTGAGCACGGCGCGAACGGTGAGCTCAGGCGGCCGCGACCTGGAATAGACGATGTGAGAATCTGGCGGCGACTCGTTCAATGCGCGATCCCGGCGACGATGGAAATCGGGACCGCATTGGCGGGATCATCTGCCCGCCAGCCCGCGGAGCGGTCCGGTGAAGCACCTGCCGTGAAATTACAGGCGCCCGGCGAGTCTCGCCGATCGTCGCCGCCGGGGCAACCCACAGAGGTTCAGGCGCCGATCTCGGCGAAGACTTCCTGCGCCAAATGAATGGCGGTGTTGGCGGCCGGGACGCCGCAGTATATCGCCGACTGCAGAATCACTTCCTTGATGTCGTCGCGGCTGAGCCCATTGTTGATTGCGCCGCGCACGTGCAGCTTGAATTCGTCGCCGCGATTGAGCGCGATCAGCATGGCAAGCGTCATGACGCTTCTGGTTCGGCGATCGAGACCCGGCCGGGTCCAGATTTCGCCCCAGGCGTGGCGCGTGATCATGTCCTGAAACTCGGCGGTGAAATCGCTCTGCCGTGCCAGCGAGCGTTCGACATGGGCCTCGCCCAGCACGCTCCGACGCACCTTCAGCCCGTCTTCGTAGCGCTTCTTCTCGTCCATAGCGTCCTCTCAGGCCCTGGATCGGCTGGCGCGCAGCACCGCGTCGATCATCGAGTCGGCGGAACCGAGATTGCGGCGGGGATCGAACACGCGATCCAGCGTCACGCGATCGAAGTGCCGAGCGATCTCGGGATCCTGCTCGATCACCTGCCGCAAGTGCATTCCATTGGCGACGGCTCGCCCGCTGGCGCGTTCGATCAGATGATGTGCTTTGCTCTTGCCGGTCTTCTCAGCCAGCGCCATGGCAACCGCTTCGGCCATGACCAGCCCATTGCGCGCCTCAAGATTCTGCCGCATGCGCTCGCGATCGACTTCGAGACCTTCGATCGTCTCCGCCATATGGCGCACGGCGCCGCCGGCCAGCATTACAAGCTCGGGCAACACCGACCATTCCGCCTGCCAGCCGCCCAGCGCGCGCTCGTGCTCCTGCACCTGGGCCGACAGAATGGTCGCCACCAGGCCCGGCGCTCGCAGGGCGGCGGCCAGCACCGAGGCGCAGGCGATTGGATTGCGCTTGTGCGGCAGGGTTGACGACCCGCCGCGTCCTGCGCTGCCCGGCTCGCGCGCCTCACCGATCTCGCTCTGCATCGACAGCGAGATGTCGCGCGCGATCTTGCCCAGCGTGCCGGTCAGCAATCCAAACACGCCAGCGAACTCGCCTATGCGGTCGCGCTCGGCATGCCATGGAATCGCCGGAACCGGCAGCTTCAGATCCCGGCCGAGTGCGCGCGCCACCGCCGGGCCGTTCCTGCCCAGCGCCGCCAGCGTCCCCGCCGCGCCGCCGAACTGCAGCACAAGGCAGCGGGCCTGCGCCTTGCGCAGTCGCTCGTCGTGACGATCGAGCGCGTCAAGCCAGGACGCCACTTTCAGCCCGAAGCTGGTGGGCGCTGCCGCCTGCATCAACGTCCGCCCCGTCATGACTGTGCGTCGGTGCCTGCGGGCCAGCTTGGCCAGCCCGCGCCGCAGGCGGTTCAGGTCCTTTGCGATCAACGCAGCGGCTGCGCGCAACTGCAGCGCCGTAGCCGTATCGGTAATGTCCTGCGAGGTGGCGCCCCAGTGGACGTAGCGCGACGCGGCGGCATTTCCTGTGGCAACCTGGTCGGTCAGCGCCGCAACGAGCGGGATGGCCAGATTGCCGGCCTTGCGCATCGCCTTCGCCAGCGACGCGACGTCGTAACTCTCCGCGCTGCAGGCTCGTTCGATGGCGCGCGCCGCATTCTTCGGAACGATGCCACGCGCCGCCTCCGCCCGCGCCAGCGCCGCCTCGACGTCCAGCATCGCCTGCACAGTGCCGGTCGCCGAGAAGACGGCCAGCAGTTCGGGCGTCGACTGCGTCTCCCCGAACAGCGCCGCCAAGGGCAGGTCGGACTTCATCGCCATGCGGCCACACCGGCGAATGAGAAAGCGATAGCTACGCAATGCACCAAGTTGCCCTCCGCCGCCTGCCGGCACTCAGAAACGAAAAAACACCGTCTCCCTGTCGCCCTGCATCGCGATGTTCCATTCGTAGCGCGCCGGATCATCGCCGACGCGACGCGCCAGCAGCGTCTGTCGGCGCTCAGGATCGACCAGTGCCAGCACCGGATCGCGGGCGAGCGACGGATCGTCGGCAAAATAGATGCGGGTCTGCAGATGCGTGAGCTGGCCACGCATGAACAAGGTGACATTCACATGCGGCGATTGCGCCTTGCCGTCGATGCCGGGCACGCTGCCCGGCCTGACACTGCGAAACCTGAAAGTACCGCTCTTGTCTGTCGCGAGCCGCCCGAAGCCTTTGAATCCCGGTTCGAGAGGCGTGTTCTGCCGATCGGCGGGATGAGCGTATCGGCCCTGGGCATTGGCCTGCCAAAGTTCGAGCATGGCATCGGGCACCGGCGCGCCATCTCCGTCCACGATCTTGCCGGTTACCTCTATGCGTTCGCCCTTCGCCGGACCTGCGAGGTCGTGCACGTCGAGCCACATCAGCCCGCCATGAAAGAATGGTCCCACCGTCTGCGACGGCGTAGGGCCGCGGCGCATTTCAGCTCTCCATCGGCGTGGCTTTGCGCCCGCGTAACACGATGTCGAACTGATAGCCCAAGGCCCATTCCGCCACGGTGCTGTCGAGGCTGAAGGCCGCGATCAGGCGCTGGCGCGCCTTCTCGTCGGGCACGCTGTTGTAGATCGGATCGAGCGGCAGCAGCGGGTCGCCCGGAAAATACATCTGCGTCACCAGCCGAGTGATCAGACTGGCGCCGAACAGCGAGAAATGCAGATGCGCCGGTCGCCAGGCGTTGGCGTGGTTGCGCCACGGATAAGCGCCGGGCTTGACGGTGACGAAACGGTAACGCCCCTCGGCATCCGTCACCGCTCGGCCGTTGCCCGTGAAATTCGGATCGAGCGGCGCATCGTGCTGGTCGGCCGCATGGGCATAGCGGCCGGCGGCGTTGCACTGCCACATTTCGACCAGCGCCTCGCGCACCGGGAGGCCATTCTCGTCCAGTACGCGTCCTTCGACGACGATCCGCTCGCCTAGCGGCTCGCCCGCATGCTGACGGGTCAGGTCGCAGTCCGGGGCCCTGACGTATTCGCCACCCAGCGCCGGGCCGGTAAGTTCCGACAGCGTCTGCGGCAGCCTGACAGGCGGCATCATCGGCGCCCGCTTGACAGTGGAGCCATAGGCCGGAGTCAATGGAACCGGATGAACGCCGTCCGGCAGGTCCAGATATCGATCGGTTTCACTCAACCGTTTCCTCCATGGCGCTGCAGAATGATGGCCTTCCGCCGGTGGCAGTATCCATCAGGTGCGCCCGATTCGTCGAGCCGGTCGAAAAAATGCCTGGAGGATGCCCCGAACCGGCATCCTGCAGAGGATAATCGCACTGCCACAGGATTCTGCGTAGAATGCCGCAACCAGTTTCGAAGGGTGCGGACGGCATAATGGTCAAGCCAATTTCGGAGATCCGCAAACCCGAGATCGTACTGGCCGCCTTTCGGGCGATCGCCCGCCATGGTCTGCCAATGCCCTCCTACGATCAGATCGCGCAGGAGGCTGACATGTCGCGCCAGCTCATACGCCACTATTTTCCCAGTCCGGAGCTGCTGATGGTGGCGGTCTGCGACCATCTTGCCGCGACTTATCGCGACTGCCTCATGAAGGGAATCCTCGAAACGAACGCGACCCAGCGCCTCCCGATGTTTCTAGACTTCTATTTCGGTTTCCTCTCCGGTCGCGGCCTGCCCAAGCCGAAGGACGATGCCGTCTATGATGCGATGTTCTCGCTCGCCGTCACCTCGGACGCCATCCGGCGCAACCTGAATGGCCAGTATAGCCTGCTGCAGAGCGTGATTTCGCATGAAGTCCAGATCAGCAATCCGGGACTCAATCAGAAGGCCTGTGACGAGATCGGCTACCTGTTCGTCGCCGTCATGTATGGCCACTGGAAGATGGTGGCGACGCTGGGTTTCAGCGAGAGTTACAACCGTGTCGCGCGCGAGGCGATGGATCGGCTTATCGCCTCGTACAATGCCCGATACGACGATCCGGATCTCGTCGCACCGGCGCCAGAACTGGATGCCGCCGACTAAGGGACTATCCGGGGGTATTGGCACGAACCCCTTGATCTTACGGACGAATTGCCATTAGTTCGGCGCTGGCAAGGCAGCATGGGGATCTGGCTGCCATGACCTGCATGCGAGGTGGGGTAGCGTGTCGATGCCGTATGTTCGCAGACGCTGGATTGCCGCCGGCGCGTTGCGCGAGAAGACAGGCGAATGAGCAGCACGGTGGACGGCGTCTGCGACCACCTGCGCCTGCGTCTCGACGCGCTGCGTACGCGCCTGCGCCTGGCCGTGATCTATAACGGCGATCGCCGGGACGCCGGGGCCGTCATTAACCGGACGCACAATCCGCGCTCAGACAAGTCCTACCGTCCTGTTGCCGAGGACATCGCCGCCGCGTTGCGCGCCGTCGGTTTCCGCAACGTCGATCTGCTGGCCGACGATCTCGGCCTGGCCGAGCGCCTGCGGCGCGAACGCTATCATTTCGCCTGGCTCAACACCGCCGGCGTGCAGGGATACGATGCCGTCGCGCACACGCCCTCGCTGCTCGAGCTCGCGGGCATACCTTACGTCGGGCACCGGCCGCTGCTGGCGGTGACTTTGGACAACAAGCACGTCTTCAAGCGCGAACTGGCGGGGTTGGGTCTACCGACGGCGCCGTTCATGGTCTGCGACGGTGCCAGCGACAGTCTCGACATCGCCGCGAATCCTCGCTTCGCCGCCGTGTTTGGCGACCATCCGGGGCCCTTCGTGGTGAAACCGGTTTCCGGACGCGGGTCGGTCGGCGTGACATTCGTCTCCGACCGCGCCGGGCTGGATGATGCCATTCGACAGGTGTACGTCTCGACCCTCAACCAGGTGATGATCGAGCCACATCTGCCCGGCCGCGAATACTGCATCGCCGTCTGCGGCCGCGTCGTGGCGCGCGGCGGCGTGCTGGAGCGCCTTGACGCAGCCTTCGCCTTCTCCGCTCTCGAGCGGGTGCTGGACAAGGACGAGCCGATCTTCACCTCGATGGACGTGCGACCGATCACGCGCGATCGCTCGCGCCTTCTGGAGGATGCGGATGCGCCGGTACGCGACGAGCTCGTGCGGCTGGCGCGCCGGGTGCACGCCGACTTCAACCTGCGCACGCTGGTACGGCTCGATCTGCGCGCCGACCTTGAGGGCAAACTGCATATCCTCGAGGCCAATCCGAAGCCCGACCTGAAACGCCCGCAGGGCGAAGCGACCAGCCTGGTCTGCGCCGGGCTCGAGCAGCATGGCATGACCTACGAGGATCTCGTCCTTTCGCTGCTGGCCGATCGGCTGGACTTCTACTTCCGCCACCGCCCGGCAGCGGTGCAGCATATTGCGGAACTGCTGGCGTGAGTTTCGCCGGCAGCGCGAGGCGCGGCGGCGCCCGAACAATCGACGCGGCGGTGATGTTCGCCGTCGCCCTCGCCTCGCTGCTGCTGCTGCTCTATGTCGGCTACGGCGAAGCGCGCCGCACCTATCCGCTGTTCTTGGCGGAGAAGATGACGGCGCAGGGCGCGCTGATCCAGACGCCGATGGAAACCTATCTTCGCGCCGGCCTGCCGTTGCGCCAGTTTCCGGGTTTTCGCCAGATCGCCGACCCGATCCTGGGTTCCGACCCATCGCTGGCGTCGATCGCCGCGCGCGACCGCACCGGCCTCGTCTTCTCGGCCGGCGCCGCGACGCCCGATCTGCCGCCGGTGACGCAAGATCTGCATACCAGCGAAGACTGGTTGCAGATCGCCGTGCCTTTGCGCAACAGGTTCGAAACCGTGGGCGGCATCGTCGTGACGATGCCGCGGGCCGCCGCCATGGCGCCGATCGATGCGGCGGTTCCCTGGCTCGCGGCACTGGCGGCGGTCCTCGCGATCGTCTTCGCCCTGCTCTCCCGCATCCTGCCGTCGACCGGCGCGCGCATCTCGTGGCTGGCCATAGCCTATGCCGCCTGCTTCGCCGCCATGGCCGGCGCCGTGGTCTACACGCTCGTATCCCTTTACGCCGACGGCGCCCAGGCTCGCGTTAAGGCACTGGCCGATTCGCTGGCGCAACGGCTAAAGCCGATAGTCGCCTATGACCTCGCGCTGGGCGATTTCGAGGGCATCGACCGCGCCTTCGACGATTATCTGCGCCTCAATGCCGATCTGCGAGCGGTAGCACTGCTGCTCGACGAATCCGTTGCCATCCACACCGACCGCGCCGCGCGCGGCAAGCCGTGGCGGCACGAGGGGGGAACCTTCGAGTATCGCGCCGCCATCGGCCGCACCGGCGAAGGCCGCGAAATTCGCGTCGCCGTGGCATTGCCCAGCGACGTCGTATGGTCCGCCGTCGCTCGCAGCATCAAGAACTTCGCCGCCCTGTTTCTCGCCGCCGGACTTATGGCCGCACTGTTCCTGCAGCTTGGCCGATCGGTCGGGCGCGGCAGACGCGGCGAAGACCATAGTGCGGCGCTGGCCGTGGTGCGGCCAGTTTTCTTCGTCGGCGTCTTCGCCGAGAGCCTGGCAACCGGCTTCCTGCCGCAGCTCGTGCGACAGGCGGCGACCGAAGCCGGGGCCGGCGCCGGCGCGGCCTCTCTGGCTTTCACCGCCTACTTCCTGTGCTTCCTGCTCGTGCTGCTGCCGGCCAGCCATGCCGCCGAACGACGTGGCGGGCGTATGCTCATCGTCGTCGGCGCCACGCTCGCCGCACTGGCATGGCTGCTGCCGGCGCTGGCGCAGACCTATCCATCCTTCGTGCTTTCGCGCGGCCTCGCCGGGTTCGGTCAGGGCCTGCTCTTCATCGGCGTCCAGCACCTCGTTCTCGCCCACGCGCCAGCCGGCCAGCGCACCCAGGCGGCCGCCATCATCGTCTACGGCTTCAATGGCGGGATGATTTCCGGCGCGGCACTCGGCTCGCTGCTGGTGAATTACATCGCGCCGGCAGGTGTGTTCTTCCTGGCCGCGACGTCGGCAACGATGGTCGCGGTCTACGGCCTGACGCTGCTGCCGTCGTCGCGGGAGGCGCCGACGCAGGCGGCGCAGAGTCTGGGCGCCTCGCTGCTCGGCATGCTGCGGAGCATTCCGCGCGCCCTGGGCAGCGCCGGTTTTCTGCGCGCCATCTTCCTCATCGGCGCGCCGTCCAAGGCGACCTTGACCGGCATTGTCGCTTTCGGGTTGCCGCTGATCCTGTCGCAGCTGGGATTTCCGGCCGAAGACATCGGCCAGATCATCATGCTCTACGGCTGCGGCGTGCTTCTGGCCAGCGGACCCGTCTCGCGCCTGGTCGACCGCACCGGTTCGAGCCGCGCCGTCCTCATTGCCGGCGGCATCGGCGCCGGCCTCGCGACCATGATGATCGGTACCGTTGGCCTCTCCGCGCTGCCGGCCTTCCTGCAGAGCAAGACCGCGGCGACGCTGATCGTCGCCGCCGGCACGCTGGCGCTGGGACTGGCGCATGGATGCATAAATGCGCCGATCGTCACGCATGTCTCGGGCACCTCGGCCGGCGAGCGACTGGGGCCGGCCGGCGCTTCGGCTCTCTATCGCGTATTGGAGCGCATCGGCCACGTTGCCGGTCCAGTGCTGGCGGCCCAGCTTCTTCTCCTGGCAGGCACCGGCCCTGCCAGCCTGCTCTGGGCCGGGGGTGGGCTGCTGGCGCTGGCAATCGCTTTCGCTCTATTCTCGCGCTCGAACCTTGCATGAGGCGGAACGACGCCATGACCCGCATTCTCGCCGTCGCCACAACTCTGCTGCTGCTTGCCTCCGGTGTCAGCGCACGCGAACCGGACGAGGCGATGAACCGGGTCGGAGCCTGGTTCAAGATTCTCGATGCTGCTCTCGATCACTGGAACGTCACGGTGCCCGAAGGTACCGACCAGCGGGTGATCCTGAAGCGCGATGTCCCAGTGGCCGGGCCAGCAAGGCGGATTCTCGTGGTCTACCCCCGCAAATCCTCCGCCTACGATGTCGCGATGACTCAGCTGCTGGCCGATTTCGCGACCAAGCCGTTCAACGCCACGTTTGTTGCGGCGCATTATGGCAACGATCCGGCGCGCGGTGCGACGCTGGTCGAGGAGATCGAACGCGAGCGCTACGATCTTGTCTACGCCATGGGGTCGGAGAGTACTGCCTTCCTGCACGGCAAGTTTCCCGGCATCTCCGTGCCGGTGGTCAGTGTCTGCGCCAAGGATCCGGTGCAGCTCGGCCAGATGCCGGACTACGAGCGTGGTAGCGGCAGCAACTTCGCCTTCACCTCGCTTAATCTTGTGGTCGACGTGCAGCTCGCCTATTTGCGTGAATTGCGGCCGGGACTGAAGAACCTGGCGGTGCTGGTCGATGCGAGGAATGTCAGCGCCGTCGAGACCCAGTCCCGTCCCATTGTCGCCGCCGCCCGCGCCCAGGGAATCGATGCGTTCGAGGTATCAGTAAGCGACCCACGCAATGCCGCAAGCGAGTTGGCGACGCTGGTGCCGGAGGCGGTAGCCAGAATGCGCCGCAGCGATCCAGCGCTGGAGTCCAGCTTGATCTGGATTACCGGCAGCACGTCGGTGTTCACCGAGATTGCCACCATCAACCGCCACAGCGACCGCGTTCCGGTGCTCTCGGTGGTGCCTGACGTGGTGCAGCCGGGCGAACACAGCGCCGCCATGTCGATCGGGGTCAGCTTCGAATCGAACGCCCAGCTCGCCGCGATTTACGGCGCTGACATACTCTCCGGGCGCGCCCGCCCGGGCGATCTGAAGGTCGGCATCGTCTCGCCTCCCGACATCGCCATCAACTTCCGACGGGCCGCGGAGATCGGCTTGCGCATTCCGTTTCGCTTCTTCGAGGCTGCGACGTTCGTCTACGATCGCAACGGCGATCCCGTGCGTCTGCGCGGTCAGGATGTCGGCTCCGGCGGCAGCTAGACCTCACCGTTCCGAAGACGACAGGATCAGACGCCGTCGCCGCCAGGCATACGGCTTGCCGCAAGGACCGGATGTTTCGGCTCGGCGGCGATCTTCTCGGCGCAGCGCGCAAGGAACAGCTTTGAGGGAGCATCCTCGCCGCGCATGTCGATCACCGTCGAGAAATGCTGCGATGCTTCGTGCCAGCGCCCCGCGCCATAGGCGGCCATCGCCTTGTCGAACACGGCAATCCATTCGAAACCAGGCGTCACGCCGGTCTCATCGCGCATCGCCAGCAATTCGTAGACAGCGGTCTGCTCCTCCTTGCCGCGTACGCTCACGGAATCGAGACGGCGGGCGACGATGTCGTACTTGGCCATCTCGTACGTGTTGTGGCTAATCAGAATGGTTGTGCCGTAGCTGTTGTTCAGCCCCTCCAGCCGGCTGGCGAGGTTCACCGAGTCGCCGATTACCGTGTAGTTCAGCCGGTCCGCCGAGCCGATATTGCCGACCACCATGCGCCCGGTGTTGAGGCCGATGCGCATGTTCATGGCCGGCAGGCCCCGGCGCACCCACTCGGCCTGCAACTGGGCGAAACGCTTCTGGCAATTCAGCGCGGCGCGGCAAGCGTCGGTGGCGTGTTCCTCGTTGTGCTGCGGCGCGCCCCAGAACGCCATGATGGCGTCGCCGATGAACTTGTCGATCGTGCCATGCTGCGCCATCAGAGTCTCGCTCATGGCGCCGAGATACTCGCCAAGCACCGGCACGACGCGGTAGCCCATGCGCTCCGACATCGACGTGAAGCCCTCGAGATCCATGAACAGCACCGAAAGCGTGCGACGCTCGCCGCCCAGTTCGGCCACAACGCCCTGCGCCATCAGGGTCTGCACCAGATCGGCCGGCAGGTAGCGACGAAAAGAACCCAGGCCACGACTCATCTGCTTGACCGATTCCGACATGGCGTCGATCTCGACGATCGGGCTCTGGATACGATCGATCGAGGACAGATCGAACTGCTCGATCTTGCGCGTCTGCTGGATGATGCGCTGCAGCGGCTCGACGAACAAGTAGCGCGAAACGCCGATCGCCAGGGCACCGACCAGCAGCACGGCCAGAAGCACCGCCAGAGCCAGTCGCAAGTAATTGTCCTCGATCCGGCCCATGAAATCGGCCTCGGGAATGACAGTGCCTATGATCCAGTCGCTGCGGCTCTTCGATGGCGCGATGGTGACAAGATATCGTCCCCTGCCGTCGTCATAGGCCAGTTGAACGGGAGCCTCGAAGCTCGCCAGCCCAATGCTGCCTTGATGCAGCGCGGCCTGCGCCACCTGCAGCATCGGATGATAGCTGGCCGCCATGGATTTCAGGCCGCGGTTGTCCGCAGTGCCGGTACGATCTGTGACCTCGCCGGTGTCGGGAAAGGCCACGAGATTGCCGTTGCGGTTGACGATGAAGGCGGTGCCCGAACGCAGCGTCGTCAGGTTCTGCAGGTAGCGCGAGATGCGCTCGAGCTCGATGGCGATCGACACCACGCCGACGAGCTGCCCGTTGCGGCTGTAGGTGATGGCCGAATTCAGGCCCGGTTTGCGGCTGGTGTCGAAAACGTAGACGTCGGTCCAGATATGCTTGTCGGGCGTCGCCGTGGCGAGCTTGTACCAGGCGCGCTCCGGCGAATAATAGTCGTTGGTCTTTACCTTGGTGACGGTCTGCACCAGCCGTTCGCCGTCGTTGACGAAATAGTCCTCGACCCGCAGCGCCTGATTCTGGTCGGTATCCCATTTGCTGTCGGCGACGCGGATATCGATATCGTCGCGACGTTGAGCGCCGTAGAAGTCTCCATTGGGTTTGCCGAAACTGACCCAGGAGAAATGCGGATTGGCCCGGAGGAAGGCGAGGAACAGCCGGTCGCGCGCCTCCTTGTCCTCGATGTCGAGCACGCCGCTCTTGAGCGCTTCGAGCACGGTGGACTGGGCGGCGATCGCCGAGGTGAAAATCGCGTCGACTTCGCGGTCGACGCCGGCGACGATCTCCGTCGTCAGCTGCCGCGACATTTCGGTGACGTTGTCGCGGCTGACCCAGAACCAGGGGAAATGCACCGCCGCCGCGGTCAGCGCCACGGTCAGAAGCGAGATGCCGACGAGGCTGACGCGCAGGCTGATGCGCGCGCCGCGCCGCGCAATCGTTTGCCCTGAACTCTCGCTCACCGCCATTCTTCCCCCAATTGGCAAGCGACTACAATAGCTTAGAACCCGTTCTCCGTCCATTGCATGATCGCAGCCGTGAGATGTGCGTGTTGGCCGGGCTACGCCAGGCTCTGCGCCACCTCGTGAAGCAATTCGCCCATGGTTGGATGGGCATGGACCATTTCCTGTAAATCCTCGACCACGGCGCCCATTTCGATTAGGGCGACGAACTCGCCGCTCAGCTCGGAAACATGCGGACCGACGGCCTGGATGCCGAGAATGCGCCGATCGGCCCGCCGCACGACGAGCCTGAGAAAACCATCGACCGCCCCGCTGGCCGCCATTGTCAGGGCGCGACCATTGCCGCCGAAGGCGCGCTGCGCCACCGCAATCTCGCGCCGGTCGCCAGCCTCCTGCGGCAGCGCGCCAACCGAAACGACCTCCGGATCGGTGAAGCAGATCGCCGGTATGGCTTGCGGTTCGAAGCGCGCCCGCCGTCCGGCGAGCTGTGCGGCGACGACATGCGCCTGGGCGCTGGCGCGATGGGCCAGCATCGGCCCGCCCGTCGCGTCGCCGATCGCCCATACGCCGTCCACTGTCGTCATGCAGCGCTCGTCGATCCGGATCGCTCCGTCGCGCAGGTCGATCCCGAGATTCTCGCGGCCCCAGCCCTCAAGCCTCGGACGGCGGCCGATAGTGACAAGCACCTTGTCGGCAACGATGCGCTCGTCATCGATCGACAGCGACGCCTTGGAGTCGGCGATCTCCAGTCCCTTGAGCTCAATGCCAACGCGCAGTTCGATGCCGAGCGCCTGCAAGCTGCGGCGCACCGGAGCCGAAAGCGCGGCATCGAATTGCGATAGAATCTGCGGTGCGGCCTCCAGCACGGTGACGCGCGCGCCCAGCCTGGCAAATGCCATGCCCAGTTCCAGCCCGATATAACCTGCGCCGATCACCACCAGATGCTCGGGCAGAGCGTCAAGCGCCAACGCCTCGGTCGAGGAGATCACCGGCCCGCCAAAGGGCGCCATCGGCAGCGTCGCCGGCGCCGATCCGGTAGCCAGAACGATATGACGTGCCCGGACCCGCCGCTCCCCGTCCTTCAGCCGGACGAGGCATGTACGCGCATCCTGCATCGTGCCCCAGCCCGACAGCACTTGCACGCCAGCCTGCGCCATGTTCTTGCCAACGCCGGCATTGAGCCGGTCGACGATTCCGTCCTTCCATGCCATCACCCGGCCCAGGTGAACGCGCGGTGCTGCGGCCGCTCTCGTGTCGTCGGCGAGAAAACTCCGCAAGCCGGAGATGCTCGCAAGCTTGGCCGACATCTCGATCAGCGCCTTGGACGGGATGCAGCCCTGGGTCAGGCAGACGCCTCCCAAACGCTCCGCCTCGACCAGCGCGGTCTTCAGGCCCGATTGCGCCGCCTCTCCCGCCACGACGTAGCCGCCAGGCCCACCGCCCAGCACCAGAACGTCGAAATCGTCGGTCTCGCTCATGGCCGCTCCAGATAAAGCGCGCCGGGATTCTCCAGGAGCCCGACCACGCGCTGCACGAACTGGGCGGCGATGTAGCCGTCCACGATGCGATGGTCGAAGGAACCCGACAGATTCATCATCTGCCGGATCGTCACCGCGCCGCGCCGCACCATCGGCCGGTCGACGATCTTGTTGACGCCGAGTATGGCCACTTCCGGCTGGTTGATGATCGGAGTCGTCGCCAGCCCGCCGATCGCGCCGAGGCTGGTGATCGTGATGGTCGAGCCGCTCAGTTCGGCCGGCTTGATGCGCCCATCGCGCGCCGCCGCCGAAAGCCGGGCAATCTCGGCACCGCAGGTCCAAGGATCGTGGCGCGTCGCCTCGCGCAGCACCGGGACCATCAGCCCGCGCTCGGTATGGGTGGCGATCCCGACATGCGCTAGCGAGTGACGGCGCAGCACGCGCGCCTCGGCGTCGAAATGGGCATTGAGATCGGGGAAATCGCGCAGTGCCACGACCAGCGCGCGGACGATAAACGGCAGCGGGGTCAGCCGTCCGCGCTCGCCGCTTTCCGCATTGAGATGCTGGCGCAGCTCCTCGAGTTGCGTCACATCACATTCCTCGACGTAGGAATAGTGCGGTATCTCGCGGGTGGCCGCCTGCATGCGTTCGGCGATGCGGGCGCGCACGCCGGCAATCGGCAATTCCGTGACCGTGTCTTCCAGCGCCGCCGCAACGGCGGGGAATTGCCGCCGGCCTTTTAACCATGCTGCAATATCGTCATCCGTCACCCTGCCGTGAGGCCCCGAACCGCGCAGCTGATTGATGTCGATGCCCTGTTCGTACGCCCGGCGCCGTACCGCCGGCGCGGCAAGGGCGCGGGATGGCGGAGGCGAAGTGTCCACGGGCGCCGCGGTGTTCGTCGGCGGGTTTTTCTTTCCAGCAGGAGGCGCAGCCGCGGCCGGCTTGTCCGCGGCGGCAGGCTTCGGTGCCGTGGCGCGCGACTGACCAGCCGAATTAGACTCCAGCACCACCAGCACGCTGCCGACCCGGACCTTGTCGCCGACCTGTCCACGCATTTCCAGCACCTTGCCGGCGACCGGCGACGGCACTTCGATCGTCGCCTTGTCGGTCATCATGTCGGCCAGCGTCGCATCTTCCTCGACCGTATCGCCCACAGCCACGTGCCAGGCGACGATCTCGGCCTCGACGATGCCTTCGCCGATATCAGGCAGCTTGAATTCGAAGCGCATGGTCAGGCTCCTTCGACGGCGCGACGCAGCGCAGCGCCGAGGCGTCCGGGGCCGGGAAAATATTCGCGCTCAAAGATATGCGGATATGGGGTGTCCCAACCGGTGACCCGCTCGATCGGCGCCTCGAGATGATAGAAGCAATGCTCCTGCACCAGTGCCGCCAGTTCGGCGCCGAAGCCGCAAGTGCGGGTCGCTTCGTGGGCGATGATGCAGCGCCCGGTCTTGCGTACGGAGGCGACGATGGTGTCGAGATCGAGCGGCAGCAGAGTGCGCAGATCGACGATCTCGCAGTCGATACCCTGCGCCGCCGCCGCGGCCTGCGCCACATGCACCATGGTGCCATAGACCAGCACCGTCACCGCAGCACCTGGTCGCACGATCCGCGCCTTGCCCAGCGGAATCCGGTAGATCTCGTCTGGCACCTCGCTGTCGGGATGATCGGTCCACGGTGTCGCGGGGGTATCGAAATTGCCGTCGAACGGGCCATTATAGAGTCGCTTGGGCTCGAGAAAGATGACCGGATCGTCGTCCTCGATAGCGCTGAGCAGCAGGCCCTTGGCGTCGTAAGGATTGGAGGGAATGACCGTCTTCAGGCCGCAGACGTGGGTGAAGATCGCTTCCGGACTCTGGCTGTGGGTCTGGCCGCCGAAAATGCCGCCGCCATAGGGGGCTCTCACCGTCAGCGGCGCGGTGAACTCGCCGCCGGAGCGGTAGCGCAGGCGCGCCGCCTCGGAAATGAGCTGGTCAGTCGCGGGATAGATGTAGTCGGCGAACTGAATCTCCACCACCGGCCGCAGCCCGTATACTCCCATGCCTACCGCCGCCGCAACGATGCCGCCCTCGGCAATCGGAGCATCGAAGACGCGGTGACGGCCGAACCTGCGCTGCAGACCCTCCGTGCAGCGGAACACGCCGCCAAAATAGCCGACATCCTCGCCGAACACGACCACGTCGCCGTCCCTTGCCATCGCCTCGTGCAGCGCGGCGTTGATGCCCTGGATCATCGTCATGGCGGTCATGGTCAGAACCCCGCCTCGCGCTTCTGGCGCTGAAGATGGGGCGGCATTTCGCGGAACACGTCGTCGAACATGGTCGCCGGATTGAGCCTGGTGTCGGACTGCAGCGTGCCGAATTTCTCGGCCTCCTGCTGCGCTGCCCGCACTGTCCTTTGCGCCTCCTCCTCCAGCGTCGCATGATCCCCGTCGCTCCACAGGCCGCGCCCAATCAGATGGCCCTTCAGTCTTTCGATCGGATCGCCCAGCGGCCAGCGTTCCCACTCGCCCTTGGGGCGATAGCGCGAGGGATCGTCGCTGGTCGAATGGGCATCGGCGCGATAGGTGAACAACTCGATGAGTGTCGGCCCATAATTGCCGCGCGCGCGCGCCGCCGCCCATCTTGTCGCGGCGTAAACGGCAAAGAAATCGTTGCCGTCGACCCGGAGCCCGGCGACGCCATAGCCGATGGCGCGAGCGGCGAAAGTCGCCTGCTCGCCGCCGGCGATGGCCTGCGTCGTGGAAATGGCCCACTGGTTGTTGACGATGTTGAGTACTGCCGGCGCGCGATAGACGGCAGCGAAGGTCATGCCGTGGTGGAAATCAGCCTCGGCCGTCGCGCCCTCGCCGATCCAGGCCGCCGCGATGCGGTCGTCGCCCTTGATGGCAGAGGCCATGGCCCATCCGACGGCCTGACTGAACTGCGTCGCCAGATTGCCCGAGATCGAAAAGAAATTGGCTTCGCGGCTGGAATAGAACACCGGCATCTGGCGGCCCTTCAGCCGGTCGCGAGTATTGGAATAGACCTGGCACATCATGTCGACCAGGGGCCAGTCGCGGGCAATCAGCAGCCCCTGCTGGCGATAGGTCGGAAACAGCATGTCGTCGCGCTCCAGAGCAAGCGCCGCCGCCACGGCCACGGCCTCTTCGCCAGTCGACTTCATATAGAAGGAGGATTTGCCCTGACGCTGCGCCCGCAGCATGCGCTCATCGTAGGCCCGCGTCGTCACCATCGCGCGCAGCGCCTTGAGCAATACCTGCGGATCGATCTCCTGCCGCCATGGCCCGATGGTTTCGCCGCTGTCGTTCAGCACCCGGACCAAGCCGTCGCACATATCGCGCATTTCGACGGCCGGCGTGTCTATCTCAGGCCGCCGCGCCGCGCCGGCGGGCGGAACCTTCAGATAGCCGAAATCCGCCTCCTCACCAGGACGAAAGCGCGGTTCGGGGACGTGCAACGACAATGGCTGGCGGTTGCGCATCGGGTTCTCCGGGTCGAGTTTTTCGCCTGCCCAGCAAAGCAGGAAACGAGCGGAGGCGGTATGCGTTCTGTCGCGGGCAATGCCGGGACGTGGTATAGTTTATGCGCACTTTATCATGGAGGCGCATATTTCATGTCCATCGACCTCGATCATATCGATCGGAAGATCCTCATGTTGCTGCAGCAGGATTGCTCGCTATCCACCGGCGAGATCGCCGACCGGGTCGGCATTTCCCAGGCGCCGTGCTGGCGACGGATCAAGCGCATGGAGGAACTCGGGCTGATCCGCATGCGGGTTGCGCTGCTCGACCGCCGCAAGCTTGGGCTAAGCGTCATGATCTTCGCCTCGATCAAGCTGGCGGCGCATGGCCGCAACACGCTGCCGCAGTTCGAGCAGGCGATCCGCCGATACCCTGAAGTGCTGGAGTGCCACACGCTGCTGGGAGAGAAGGATTTTCTGCTGCGCATCGTCGCGTCCGACGTCGAGGCTTACGAGCGCTTCTTCCGCGACAAGCTCTCTCAGCTGCCGGCAGTTCGGGAGACGACCTCAGCAATCGCCCTTTCTGAGATCAAGAACACGACCGTGCTCCCGCTCGCCATGCTGCCACCGGCCGGGTGATTCGAGCCCTGCCAAAGACGGCGGCTACCAAGCCCCCTCTTCCTTGCGAGGATTTCCTGCCGT
>JBFWZG010000030.1:7984-27621 GCA_050185515.1 Reyranellaceae bacterium | reverse complement strand
ATCATCACCCTGGTCGAGATCAAGACGTCGCTGGTCGACCTGCAGCGCGACGCGAAATGGCCGGAATACGCGCCGCATTGCGATCTGTTCTATTTCGCGGTGCCCGGCGATTTCCCGATGGAGCATCTGCCGGCCGATGCCGGCCTCATCGTCGCCGACCGTTATGGCGGGGAGGTCATGCGCGAGGCCGTGCGCACGGGCATGGCGGCGGCCACGCGCAAGAGCCTGACGGTGCATTTCGCCCGCCTCTGTGCCCTGCGGCTGGCGCGCGCCAATGATCCCGAATTCGACTCCTGATAGCGCCTTGATTTCGCCGTCCCCGGCTGCGATAGGTGGCGCATGATCGGATGGCTCAAGAATTTCATGGCGGCCGAAACCGGCGCGTCATCGCATGCGAAGGTGCAGGAAAGCGACCGTATCCACGCCGCGGCCGCCCTGATGGTCGAGGCGGCGGCACGGGACGGTGATTTTTCCGCCGGCGAGCGCGCCACCATCGAGCGGCTGCTGCAGTCGCATTTCAAGCTCGACGCTGCATCGGCCGCCGCGATGGTGGACGAGGTTTTGGCGCTGCACGAGGACGCCAGCGACGTGTTCCGCTTCACCAGCGCCCTCAACAAGCGGTTTTCGCCTGAAGAACGGCTTGAGATCGTCGAGCTGTTGTGGGAAGTGGTCTATGCCGACGGCGAGGCGCACCACTACGAAACCAGTCTGATGCGTCGCCTGGCCGGGTTGCTCTATCTCGAGGACGGCGACGTCGGTGCGGCGCGCAAACGCGTGCAGGCGCGCCAGCAGCGCTGACGTTTCACACCAGGCCGCCGATCGTCGCGACGGTTGCCGCCAGCCACAGCACGGCCAGCCCGGCGATCCACGGATCGCCGATCAGGTCGCGCGCCGGGTTCTCGCCCTTGCCGCGAAGGAACACCAGCCAGACGTAGCGACCCAGAACCGCCAGCGCCGGCGGCGCCGTCAGCCACAGATGCGGCGCGGCATGCCAGGCTACCGACTGGCGGTCGACGGTGAATCCCAAATAGAGGCCGCCGGCGCTGATCGCCGTTGCCAGCGTCAGCGCGTTCAGCAGCGGCAGGTTGTAGGCCCGCAGCGATTGGCGTCCCTGGCCGTCGTGGTTGGCGAACTCTGCCCGCCGCTTGGCGAAGCCGAGGAACAGCGCGAGCGCCAGGGTGGTCGCCAGCAGCCATTCCGATGGCGGAATGCCGACGCCTGTGGTTCCGCCCAGTACGCGCAGCATGAAGCCCGCGGCGATGGTCGCTACGTCGAGGAAGGGGACGCGACGGAGCGCCAGAGTGTACGCGGCGTTAAGCGTCAGATAGGCGCCGACGATCAGGACCGCCATCGGTCCGATAGCGGCGGCCATGGCCAGCGCCAGCCCAGCCAGCGTGAAGGCGAAAGCGATGGCAGCGGCGGGCGCGATCTGGCCTCCGGCCACCGGACGATCCTTCTTGTGCGGGTGCCGTCGGTCGGCATCGGCATCGGCGACATCGTTGGCGGCATAGACAGCCGAAGCGGCGAGGCAGAACGCGCCGGTCGCCAGCACCACGTCACCGACAAGGCCGGCATCGGACCATGCTTCGCCGAACAGAAGTCCCAGCGGCACGAAACCGTTTTTGAGCCAGTCGACGGGACGGGCAAGGCGGAGGTAGGGCCGCAGCGGCATCGCCGCAACATAGACGGCGCCACCCGTTGCGTCACGCCACTTGTAGCGCCCCTAGCTCCCGGCCACCCGGCGCGTGTGGCCCTTCCAGTGCGGCTCGCGCAGTTCCTTGCGCTTGATCTTGCCGACCGGGGTTTTGGGCAGCGGCTCGGTGCGCAGTTCGACCGCCAGCGGCTTCTTGTACGAGCCGAGCTTCTCCGCGCACAGGCGGATGATTTCGTCCTCGCTCACCGGCACCTTGGGGTCGATCGTGCACACCGCATGCGGCGCCTCGCCCCATTTTTCGTGCGGCACGCCGAACACGGCGCATTCGACCACCGCCGGATGGTCGGCGATGGCGTTCTCCAGCTCGGCCGGATAGATGTTGAAGCCGCCCGAAACGATCATGTCGTTGGCGCGATCGAGCATGTAGAGGTAGCCGTTGGCGTCGAGCATGCCGACGTCGCCGGTCAGCACCCAGCCGTCGACCATGCGTTCGGCCGTCGCCTGCGGATCCTCCCAGAAGCCGCTCATCTGCCCGTCGGTGCGGGCGACGATCTGGCCCGGTTCGCCGGGCTTCACCGGCTTGTTGTCCTCGTCCCAGATCTGCAGCTCGGCGAAGGGCAGTGGCATGCCGCAGGCGCGCAGCGGGTTGGAGCCGGGCACGTCCTTGGCGAACCACTGCGCCGGTCCCATGATCGCCACCGGCAGCACCTCGGTCTGCCCATAGCCCTGGTACATGGCCTTGCCGAACACCTCATAGCCTTTCAGCGCCGTGTCGTCGGCGATCGGCGCGGCGGTGATCAGCAGGCATTTCAGTTTGGAGAAATCGCGTTCGCGCATCCCCGGCACGCGCAGCACCGCGTTAAGCATGGTCGGCACCATGAACATGTAGCCGATGCCTTCCTTCTCCATGAGGTCGACGACGGCGGCCGGGTCGAACCGGTCGATCATCACGTTGCAGGCGCCGCCCATCCAGATCGGCGTGAAGAGATAGCCCGAGCCGTGGCTGATCGGGCCCAGATGCAGGCAGGAATCGCCGGGCTCGACCGGCGGATAGAGGTAGAACCAGTCGCGCGCGGCGGCGAGCCACGAGCGGTGCGTGTAGGCGACGCCCTTGGAGCGGCCGGTGGTCCCGCCGGTGTGGCGGATGATGTAGACGTCGTCCTCCTTCACTTCGACATCGGGATCGACGTTGTATTGCGCCGCTAGCCAGCCTTCGTAACCGTTGTCGCGCACCAGAATGTGCGTCAGATGCGGCAGCTCCTTCCTGAAGCCTTCGACCTCATGCGCGTAGTTGGCCCCCACCACCAGCACCTTGCAGTCGGTGTGGCCCAGCATGTGCAGATGCGCCTCGCGACTGTTGCGCGGGTAGAGCGGAACGCGGACGACGTTCGCGATGGCGGCGCCGACGAAAATATCGGCCGCTTCCAGGGAATTGTCCTCGAGGACGCCGACACGATCGCCCGGCTTCATCCCGAGCGCGATAAGCCCGTTGGCCATGCGCACGCCGCGCTCCCAGGCCTGGGCGAAGGTCAGACGTCGCGCGCCATGCACGATCGCTTCCTTGCCGGCGTAGAACTGGGCCGACCGCCGCATCACGCTCCGCACGTCCATCGATAACCTCCCACGCGTACCCGTTGCTGTTTGAGCCCGAGTTTCGGGGTGGGGGAGACGCTGTCAAGCGTTCCGGTTCGCTGGCCGGAATGCGGCGACAAAGGCTTTGACGCTGGGGTTCGCCTGCCCCACGCTGGCCGGCAATGAAAAAGGAGGAGATGGCATGGCCGGCGCGCTGCAGGGCTTGCGTATCGTCGACCTGACCGCCGTCGTGCTCGGGCCCTACGCCATGCAGCTGCTGGGCGATCAGGGGGCCGACATCGTCAAGGTGGAGCCACCCGAGGGCGAGACGCTGCGCCATATCGGCCAGTCCCGGGTGAACACCGGCATGGGGCCGCTGCATCTTTCCGTCAACCGCTCCAAGCGTTCGCTGGCGCTCGACCTCAAGCGTCCCGAGGCCCTGGCGGCGCTGCATCGGGTCATTGCCAAGGCGGACGGTTTCGTCCATGCCATGCGGCCGCAGGCCATGGCCAAGCTGGGCCTCGACTACGAAAGCGTCCGTAAGGTCAATCCCGGCATCGTCTATGTCGGCGCCTACGGCTATCGCGCCGATGGGCCCTACGGCGACCGACCTGCCTACGACGACGTCATCCAGGCGATGTCGGGGGTGGCGGCGCTCAATGCCATGCATGACGGCATTCCGAAATACGCGCCCACCATCATAGCCGACAAGACCGTCGGACTGACTCTGGCCTATGCGGTGCTGGCGGCGCTGATCCACAAGCTGCGCACCGGCGAGGGCCAGCAGGTCGAAGTGCCGATGTTCGAGACCATGGCGCAGTATCTGCTGGTCGAGCACCTGTTCCAGCGCACCTTCGATCCCGAGCACGGCAAGCCGGGCTACAACCGCATGATGGCGCCGGGACGCAAGCCCTATCGCAGCAAGGATGGCTGGGTGTCGATCCTGCCCTACACAAACCGCCACTTCGCCGACTATTTCCGCATCGCCGGGCGCGCCGATCTGGCGGTAGATCCGCGCTTCACCACGGTGGTGGCGCGCAGCGTCAACATCGCTGAACTTTACGATCTGATCTCCGAGATCGCGGCAAGCAAGACCACGGCGGAATGGCTGGAGCTGCTGATGCAGGCGCAGATTCCGTGCGCGCCGATCAACACGCTGGAGGACCTGTTCGCCGACCCGCATCTGATGGCCGGCGATCTCTTCGCCATCATGGACCATCCCAGCGAGGGACCGATCCAGGTCGTCAATCCGCCGGTGCGCTTCTCGAAAAGCCCCAGCGCCATCACCAGGCCGGCGCCGCTGATCGGCGAGCATAGCAGGGAAGTGCTGCGCGAGGCCGGATTGGCCGAAAGCGAGATCGAGACGCTGGTCGCAGGCGGGATCGTCGTCGAACCGAATGTGAAGACCAAAGAGGAAGTGATATGAAAACCGTAGGGCTGGGTTTCTTCTGGCAGGACATCAACGTCGGCGAGCGCTACCGCACCGTCGGCCGCACCATTTTCGAGGCCGATCTTGCGGCGTTCATCGCCGTCACCGGCATGACGGAAGTGCTGTTCAACAACGTCGAGTTCGTGAAGAGCGAGTCGGCCATCAAGGGCGGGCGGCCGGTGCCGGGCGCGCTGGTCTATTCCTTCGCCGAGGGCCTGCTGGTCCAGTCCACGATGCAGGGCACAGGCCTGGCGTTTCTCGGCTGCCATCTTGACGTCAAGGGCCCGACCTTCGTCGGCGACACCATCCATGTCGAGTTCGAGATCACCGAACTGCGCCGCACCTCCAAAGGGAACCGCGCCATCGTGCAGACCCGCAACGAGGTCAAGAACCAGCGTGGCGAGACGGTGCTGCTGTACGATCCGAAGCGGATGATGAAGGGGCGCGACTAGGCGCCTTCGCGCCCCGTGTCCTCCGGCCGCCCGTCCTCCTGGCCGTAGCGGGCGCCCTCGTGGCCGGGCGTGGTGCGCTTGTCGTCCTGCGGCTTGCGCGGGTGACGTCGGGTGTCTTCCTTCGTCTCCGGCGGCTTCTCGACCGGTTTCCTGTCGGGGGCCATGACAGCCTTCCTTTCCTTCAGTGGCGCTCGTCTGCGTCAACCGCGTGGGGAGCGTCGCCGTTCCGGCGCCGCTGCAGCCAGCCTTCGACCATGCCGAGCAGGGTGACGACGACGAAGATGGCGACGGTCAGCATGATGGCGATGGCGAACAATCCGCCGCCGCAGGCCAGGCCGATGGCGCCGGCCATCCACATGCCGGCACCCGTCGTCACCCCGCGGACCTTGCGTGCCGACTGGATGATGGTTCCAGCCCCAAGGAAAGCGACGCCGGCCACCACGGCCTCGACGGCGCGGATCGGGTCGGCGTTGTCGTTGCCCTGGGCGATCAGGCGGGCGTGAAAGTCGAAGCTGATCAGGGTGAAGCTCGCGGCCGCCAGGCTGACCAGCATGTGCGTACGCAATCCGGCCGGCTTGTCGCGCAGCTCGCGGTCGATGCCGACCACCATGCCGCAGACCAGGGCCAGCCCCAGCCGCAGCACCGCATCGGCGAAATCGAGGCCGGCGAGCTGCTCGTTGAACCAGAATGCTTCCATAGCCTGCGCCGTACGCCCCGCTCCTGCCGCGCCGTTGTCGGAAACGGCTGTGGCGCCTGAGGGTTCCGCGCGGCACCATGCGGGGGAAACAACGGGAGAGATCTCAAATGCCGGGAAGTCTTCGCGACAGTCAGCCGCCGGCGACCGTGCTGCTTGGCGCGCGCGTGCGCGACTGCCGCGGGAGCCTGGAGGCGCACGAGGCGCTGGCCTTTGCGGGCGGGCGCATTCTGGGGCTGGGATCGGCGGGGGACATGCGCGGACTGGCCGGCCGAGGCGCGCGCGAGCTGGACCTGCGCGGCGCCACGTTGATGCCGGGTCTCGTCGACACGCATCCCCACATGCTGCATTTCGCCGCCCGCTCGGGAATGCTGGTCGATCTCGCCGATGCGCAGGATCACGACGACATCGTGGCGCGCATCGCCGAGCGCGCCGCCGCGACGCCGAAGGGCGAGTGGATCATGACCACGCCGGTCGGCGAGCCGTTCTACTTCATCCGCCGCTCGTTCCGCGACCTGCCGGAGCGCCGTCTGCCCGATCGACATGTGCTCGACCGCGCCACGAAGGACCATCCGGTGTTCATGTCGGCATACGGACCGGTGACGCCCAATGTCTGCGCCTTCAACTCGATGGGTTTGCGCCGGGTCGGAATCACGAGCTTCATTCCCGACACGGTCTGTCGCGTCGGCATCGACAAGGACGATGCGGGTCAGCCGACCGGTATCCTGCGCGGGCCGGTCAACAACTACTACACCTTCGATCCGTTCTGGACCCAGATCCTGTCCAGGTTACCGACGGCGGTCGGCGTCGATCTCGAAGCGACGACCAAGAAGGCGATGGCTATGTACAACCGCCTCGGCGTCACCACCGCCTACGAAGGGCACAATATGGTGCTGCCGCATATCGACGCCTATCGCCGCCTGCGGGGGAAGGATGCGATGACGGTGCGGGTGGCGGCGGCGCTGGAGGTCGAACCGACCGCGTTCCCGCCCTTCGAGCCGCTGCCAATGGGGCAGTTCCGCGCCAATCTCGATCTGGCGCGGTCGCTGACCACGACGGACGACGACGTTCTGCGCATCGAGGGCGCCACGCTGGCGACCGGCGGCCCCTGCTGGCCTGGCTTCCTGCGCCTGCACGAGGACTATCTCGACCCGTGGGGCGAGAAGACGCGCGGGCTGACCTTCGTGTCGCTCGACAAGCAGGACGAGTTCATCCGCTACTGCGCCGATCACGGCCTGCGCGCCAACTATCTGGCCGGCGGCCATCGCGATCACGACGATTTCCTCGATTCATGCGAGCGCCTGCAGGGCAGCCACGCCATCGCCGGCAAGGACTGGCTGATCCAGCATTCGATTCTCACCACCGAACTGCAGGCGCGCCGCTACAAGGCGCTGGGCTGCGACGTCACCACCTCGATGAGCTTCTCCTGGGGCAAGGGCGATCTCTATCGCCAGCGCATCGGCGACTGGGCGCTGAAGGACCTCGTGCCGCTGAAGCGGCTGCTCAATGCGGGTCTGACGGTGGGGTGCGGCTCGGACTGGGGCCCGAAGAACGTCTTCGAGCATATCCGCTTCGCCGAGACCCACGAATTCTGCGGCAGCGGCCACCGCAACGACACGCCCGACCACAAGGTCAGCCGGCTGGAAGCGATCATGATGTGGACGCGGGACGCGGCCAAGGTGATACGCTGGAACGGCATCGGCACGCTCGCGCCGGGCCACCATGCCGATCTCATCGCGCTCGATCGCGACCCGTTCGACTGTTCGCTCGACGAGCTTCCTGGCACGCAGGTGCTGCGCACCTGGTTCTCAGGCGAGGTCGTTCACGACAGCGGGGCGCTGTGAAAGGAGCTAGGCGAGTTCGTCGAGGAACGCCGTCACCGCCTCGGTGAAGACGTCGTTGGCGTCGCCCGCCACCATGTGGCCGGCGCGGGCGATATCGGCGAAGCGGGCGTTGGGCTGGAGCTCGAGGAACTTGCGAACCGAGTCCTCGCTGATCACGTCGCTCATGCGGCCGCGCACCAGCAGCATCGGACAGGTGATGTTCTTCACCGCCGCCGCCAGCCGGTCGGGCTTGCGCGCGCCGTCGATCTTGCGATCGCCGCTGACGAATTTCGGATCCCAGTGCCAGCGCCAGCGCCCGTCCTCGCGCTTGCGCAGGTTCTTCTCCAGCCCCTTGAGGTCGGTCGGCCGCGGACGCTCGGGCAGATAGGCGGCGACCGCGTCGGCCGCTTCCTCAAGGGTGGCGAAACCCGCCTCCAGCTTGTCGCGCATGAAGGCCAGCACGCGATCGGACCCGCGCTCCTCGATATGCGGGGCGATGTCGACCAGCACGATGCCGGCATAGTCGGCGCGCGGGCTCTCGCCGCCCGACAGCATGGCCGACAGCCCGCCAAGCGAGGCGCCGACCATTACCGGCCGGCCGAGCTGGGCCGCGACCAGCCGCACGTCGTCGGCGAAGCGGTCGAGCAGGTAGTCGCCGCCGGGCGACCAGTCGCTGTCGCCATGCCCGCGCAGGTCGAGCGAGACGGCGTAGCAGCCATGCTCGGCGAGCGCCTTGGCGGTGCCGCCCCAGGCATGCCGCGTCTGCCCGCCGCCATGGGCCAGCAGGACCGGCCGATTGACCGGATCGCCATAGGCATCCGCGATCAGGTTGAGGCCGTCATTGGACGTGAAATTCAGGCGTTTGGGGGCGGTGTCGGCCGGGTGAGCCGGGCGGGCGTTGCTGTTGGCGGTCATGTCTACCACGGAACTGAACGGTTGTTCATTAGGTGGTAGCAGACGGCAACCGGCCTGCCAAGAGGCGGCATACGCAGACCACGTCTGCGCATGCCCGATCCAAAAGGAGATTGTGGGGCCTACGCGACCTTCTGCCCGATCCTGCGGCGGCCCTTGTTGATCTCGCGCAGCATTTCGATGCCCTCGGCGGCCACGGCGTCGCCGATCATGAAGTCGCCGTCCCTGGCGAAGCCCTCGAGATTGACCCAGCCGGCATAGACGTGGGCGGTGCGGTCGGTGATGATGCCGGCCTTCCACAGGGTGCGCGCCAGCACGTTGAAGATGTTGCCGGCCTCGCGCGTGTCGTTGCGCCGGTTGTCGTCGCCATAGACTTCGCGCACCGCGTCGCGCACCCATTCCCACTCCAGCCCGAACTGCTCGTAGATGACTCGGCGCTGGCGGATGTTGGTCAGGTTGAACAGCAGGGTCTCGAAGCACTGCGCCGCCCAGTCCTCGACGATCTCGTGCTCGCGCGGCGACAAACGCGGCACGGTGCGGTCGGCCCAGATCTTGCCGAACTTGTGATGGAAGGCCTCGTCCGTCATGACGAGCTGCACCATGCGCTTGAGCAGCGGATCGCGCGTGTGCGCATGGGTATGCGCGAAGGCGCCCATCGCCAGCCCCTCGATCAGCATCTGCATGCCGACCAGCTTCTTGTAGACCACCGGCGTCAGCACCAGCTCGTTGATCAGGTCGCCCAGCGCTTCGCCGACCGGATAGGGCTTGCCCCAGCGCAGTTTGACGTAGCGGCCGAACGCGGCGACGTGGCGCGCCTCCTCGCGCGCCTGGTTGGCGGCGTATTCCTGCGCGCCGGGATCGAAAAGAATGTCGCACAGGCTGGCCGACAGCGACAGCGCGCCCTGCTCGCCGTGCAGGATCTGCGACATCGACCAACGCACGTTCTCGTTCACCAGCCTGATCTTCTGCTTCTCGTCGAGCCGGTCGGCCACCGCCGATTTCAGCTCGATCTGCTTCTCCGGCGGCATCAGGTACTCGTTCTCGACATCGAACGGCGCGGTGAAGTCGAGATAGGCCGGATCGAACGGATCCCAGAAATGGTCGTGGGTGGCCGAGATGATGCCGTCGAAGGCATCCGAGCGGGTCTCGTAGCGGTCGACGTCGATCATGGCGCGGAAATCGTCCGGCGCCACCGTGTTGTAGGCGTCGTCGTGCGTGATCTGGCCGTCCTTGCGATCGTTCATGGCGCGCCTCGCGGTCCCTGGTTCGTATTTCTTGTAAACGAATGTTCACACGGGTTCGCCGACCTGTCCAGTTGCGGTCCGGCAGGGGCCTGCCCGCCCGTGCTTGACGGGCAACGGCCGAAAACTCACATTCATTTCTGTAGAGACAGAAATATCAGGAATCGCCATGAAGCTGACGCCGGTCATGGAGAAATTCGTCCTGCATTGGGGCGAAATGGGCACGCGCTGGGGCACCAACCGCTCGGTGGCGCAGATCCATGCGCTACTGTTTCTGGCCGCAAAGCCTCTGCCGGCGGACGAGATCGCCGACACGCTGGGCATCGCCCGCTCCAACGTGTCCAACAGTCTCAAGGAGCTGCAGGGCTGGGGCCTGGTGCAGCTCACGCATGTCATGGGCGACCGGCGCGATCATTTCACGGCGCCGGGCGATACCTGGGAAATGCTGATGACCATCGCCGAGGAGCGCAAGAGGCGCGAGATCGATCCGACGCTGACGGTGCTGCGGGACTGCGTCGCCCAGGCCGAACACGACGACGGCACGCCGGCCGAGGCGCGCGATCGCATCTCGAAGATGCTGGGCTTCATCGAGAACATGGCCGGCTGGTACGAGCAGATGCGCCGCCTGCCGCGGCCGACCCTGGTGGCGCTGATGAAGCTCGGCGCCAAGGTGGGGCGCTTCATCAAGTAGCAAAGGCCGGCGGATCGCTCTGCCGGCCTCTGCTCTTTGCCCTAGTCAGCCGCTATTTGGCGGCCAGCTTGCTGGCGATTTCCGTCACGTGCCGGCCCTGGAAGCGCGCCAGCTCGAGCTCGTTCTCCGAGGGCTGGCGCTTGCCGTCGCCACCGGCCAGGGTCGAGGCGCCGTACGGCGAGCCGCCGGTGATCTCGTCCATGCGCGTCAGCCCCTTCGCCGTGTAAGGCAGGCCCACGATCACCATACCCTGATGCAGCAGGGTTGTATGGAAGGACAGGATCGTGGCTTCCTGGCCGCCATGCTGCGTGCCGGTCGAGGTGAAGACCGAGCCGACCTTGCCCACCAGCTTGCCCTGCGCCCACAGCCCGCCGGTCTGGTCGAGAAAATTGCGCATCTGCGAGGTCATCATGCCGAAACGGGTCGGCGAGCCGAAGATGATCGCATCGTACTCGGCGAGTTCCGCCGGCTGGGCGATCGGCGCCTTCTGCTCGGTCTTGGCGCCGGCCTTGGCCAGCGCCTCGGCCGACATCAGTTCGGGCACCCGCTTGATCACGACGTCGGCGCCGTCGACCGACTTCGCGCCCTCGGCAATGGCGCCCGCCATGGTCTCGATATGGCCGTACATCGAATGGTAGAGTACCAGCACCTTCGTCATGAACTTCTCCTTTGCGAGTGTGTCCGCGCGTCGCGCGCCGCTGACGCACCAGATCACCCTAAAAGGATGGAATTCAAGACGGCACCTCGCTGTTCGTCGGTTACCAACGGGAAATCGGCGGACTGTTCCTAGCCCAGATGCGCTTTCGATTCCGCGCGGCCGCGCAGCTCGGCGCCATGCTTGAGCTTGATCTTGGCCACGCGCTCGGGCGGAAAGTTCAGGCCCAGCAGCGCCGGCGCGGTGTCGGCGACCTCGCGGTACACGTCGATGAGCCCGTCCTTGTTCAATTTCATGATGCTGACGCCCTCGAACATTACGCGCGCGCCCTTGGCCTCGGGCAGAATCGAGTTATAGGAGAAGACATAGCGGACATAGAGCGTGCGGCCGTCGAACACCGGCTCGTGCATATCCCACTTGAAGTCCTTCGCCGTCTTGTAGAACCAGACGTCGATCAGTTCGGCGACGCGCTTGCGGCCCTTGAACTCGCCGTAGAAAGCGTCGTGATAGACGCCGTCCTCGGCGAAAAGCTGGCCCAGCGCCGCGCCGTTGTGGGTTTCGACCGCGTCGGTGAACTTCTTCAGCATTTCCTCGATTTTCATCTTCCCTCCAGACAAGGACTCTTCTTCCGGTTTACATCGTCGCGCCCAGCACCCAGGGCGCGAATTCGTCGTCGCCGATGCCGAGCGCCTCGCTCTTCGTCTTCTCGCCCGAGGCCGTGCTCAGGATCAGATCGAAAATGCGCCGGCCCATTTCCTCGACGCTGGCCAGCCCGTCGGCGACCGGTCCGCAATCGATGTCCATGTCGTCGGGCATGCGGTTGTACAGGGCGGTGTTGGTGGCGAGCTTGAGACTGGGCACCGGCTTGCAGCCGAACACGCTGCCGCGGCCGGTGGTGAAGCAGATCATGTTGGCGCCGCCCGCCACCTGGCCCGTGGCCGATACCGGATCGTAGCCGGGCGTGTCCATGTAGACGAAGCCGCGGGCCTTGATCTCCTCGGCGTAGCGGTAGACCTCGACCAGGTTGGTGGTGCCGCCCTTGGCGACCGCGCCCAGCGATTTCTCGAGGATGGTGGTCAGGCCGCCGGCCTTGTTCCCGGGCGATGGATTGTTGTTCATCTCGCCGCCATGGCGGGCGGTGTAGTCCTCCCACCATTTTATGCGCTCGACGATCTTCTCGCCGATCTCGCGGCTTTGCGCCCGCCGCGTGAGCAGATGCTCGGCGCCGTAGATCTCCGGCGTCTCGCTCAGCACCGCCGTGCCGCCATGGCGAACTAGCAGATCGACCGCGGCCCCCAGCGCGGGATTGGCGCTGATGCCGGAATACCCGTCCGAGCCGCCGCATTGCAGCGCCAGGGTGATGTGGCTGGCGGGAACCGTCTGGCGCGCGGCCTGGTTGGCCCTGGGCAGCATTTCCTTCAGCACGGCGACGCCGTTGCGCACCGTCGCCGCCGTGCCACCCTCATCCTGCACGGTCAGCGCCTGCAGATTGTCGTTCGGTTCCAGCCCCTGGTCCTTGAGGAAGCCGCCGATCTGGTTGGCCTCGCACCCAAGCCCCAGAACGAGAATGCCCGCAAAGTTGGGGTGCCTGGCGTAGCCGCCCAGGGTCTTGCGCAGCAGGTCGATCGGCTCGCCATGGGCGGCCATGCCGCAGCCCGATGAATGGGTCAGCGCCACGACGCCGTCGATGTTGGGATAGTCCGCCAGCAGGGGCCGCATCTTCTCGGCGATGTAGCGGCCGGCGCTGGCCGAACAGTTCACCGTCGTGACGATGCCCAGATAGTTGCGCGTGGCGACGCGGCCATCGGACCGCACGATGCCCTGGAAGGTGGCGCGCCCGTCCTCGGGCACGAAAATCGTGGGCCTGGCGTCGGCGCCGAAGGCATAGTGGCGATCGAAGCTGCGCATTTCCAGATTGTGGGTATGCACATGCGTTCCAGGCGCCAGGTCGGCGGTGGCGAAGCCGATCGTCTGATCGTACTTGCGCACCGGCTCACCCGCCTTCACCGGGGCCACAGTGAGCTTGTGCCCGGCCGGCACGAAGCCTGCGGTGGTGACGCCGAACTCCGGCAGCCTGGTGCCGGGCAGCAGATCCAGTCGCGCGACCGCGACGTTGTCGGCCGGATTCAGTCTGATCGCCAGCGTCGCCATGGTTCCTCCCGCGAAACCGCCCCGGCGTTTGCGCGGCCTCTGGCGGGCCGCTATAAGCGCGGAAAGCGAACAGGGAGGATAGGGCATGAATGCAGCGGCGCAACAGCTTGCCGTGCCGGCCGGGGTGGAAATCCGCGGTGAGGTGCGTCCCGGCTACCAGCGGGTGTTGAGCGAGGAGGCGCTGTCTTTCGTCGCCGAACTGGAACGGGTTTTCGGCCAGCGTCGGCGCGACCTGCTGCAGGCGCGAGTGGAGCGGCAAAAGCGGCTCGACGCCGGCGAGAAGCCCGATTTCCTGCCCCAGACCAAGTCGATCCGCGACGGCGACTGGACCGTGGCCCCGTTGCCGAAGGACCTGCAGGATCGCCGCGTGGAGATCACCGGTCCGGTCGACCGCAAGATGGTGATCAACGCGCTGAATTCCGGCGCCTCGGTGTTCATGGCCGATTTCGAGGATGCCTCGACGCCGACCTGGCACAACATGATCGACGGCCAGAACAACATGATGGACGCCACGCGCGGCACCATCGCCTTCGACGATCCCGCCTCGGGCAAAAGTTACAAGCTCAACGACACAATCGCCGTACTCAAGGTGCGACCGCGCGGCTGGCATCTGGAGGAGAAGCACGTGCTGGTCGACGGCAGGCCGATGTCGGGTTCGCTGTTCGATTTCGGCCTGTTCTTTTTCCACAACGCGCGCACGCAGATCGCGCGCGGCACCGGTCCATATTTCTACCTGCCCAAGATGGAAAGCCATCTCGAGGCGCGGCTTTGGAACGACGTGTTCGTGCATGCGCAGGACCGGCTGGGCGTGAAGCGCGGCTCGATCAAGGCCACGGTGCTGATCGAAACCATTCTGGCGACTTTCGAGGTCGACGAGATCCTCTACGAACTGCGCGAGCATTCGGCCGGACTGAACTGCGGGCGCTGGGACTACATCTTCAGCTTCATCAAGAAGTTCTCGAAGCACGCCTGGGCGGTGCTGCCCAATCGCGGCGAAGTGACGATGACGACGCATTTCCTGCGCTCGTACTCGCTGCATGTCATCAAGACCTGCCACCGGCGCAACGTTCACGCCATGGGCGGCATGGCGGCGCAGATCCCAATCAAGGGCGACGAGAAAGCCAACGAAGAAGCGCTCGGAAAGGTGCGCGCCGACAAGAAGCGCGAGGCCACGGACGGGCACGACGGCACCTGGGTTGCGCATCCCGGGCTGGTCGCCATCGCGCGCGAGGAGTTCGACGCGGTGATGAAGGAGGCCAACCAGATCGCGCGCAAGCGGCAGGACGTGAACGTAACCGCCGCCGACCTGCTGCAGATACCGCAGGGGGCGAAGACCGAGGCGGGCCTGCGCCAGAACATCAATGTCGGCATCGGCTATCTCGAGGCCTGGCTGCGCGGCGTCGGCTGCGTGCCGCTGCACAATCTGATGGAGGATGCGGCGACGGCCGAAATCAGCCGCGCCCAGGTGTGGCAGTGGATACACCATCGCCAGAAGCTCGACGACGGGCGCCTGGTCGATCTGGAGTTGTGCCGCGGGATCATCGCCGAAGAGTTGCAGAAGGCTCAGGCCACCGCCGGCGCGCGCTACGACGAAGCGGCGCGGCTGTTCGACAACCTGATCGCTCAGGAGAACTTCACCGAGTTCCTGACCCTGCCGGCCTATGACCAATTGGTGGCAGAGGGCGTCTGAGCCTCGACGCGCCGAGGCGGTACTGCGACGATCTTCCGGCATGACGAACCGGAGGATCAGAGTATGGGCGTGGCGCTGGGACAGTTGAGCGACGCGGAGATCGACGCGCTGGAGTTCGTCGCCGGCGAGCGGTGCGGGGCCTGTCCGCCGCTCGACGTGGTGGCGCATCTCATCGCTCTCGGCCTGGCTCAGCCTCTCCCGAATGGCGTCGCCGCAACCAAAACCGGCCTGACTCTGCTGCTCGAGGCGGGTTTGATTCCGGCCTGGCGGATACGCGTCGAACTGGACCGCAACGAGAACGTCGCTGCGGCAGCCGTCGATCAGCAGCGTAGCCGCGTCACCCGAAGCCGGAAGATAGGACCCCGGGAGCCGGATGCCGGTCGTTTCGGCGCTTTCGCCGCCTCGTGATCGGAGCAGCGAGGGTCAGCGGCAAGGGTTGCTCTGCCGCCGCCCGGATTAGAACGCCAGAACGATCTTGCCGATGGCCTTGCTTTCCTCGACCACGCGCATGGCGGCGCGAAAGTCGGCGACCGGGAACGACGTCACCGGCATTTTCGGCAGCCGTCCTTCGGCCGCCCATTGCATCAGCATGGCCATGGTTTCGCGCAGGCGGACGAAGGTTTCCGGTTTCGGCATCTGACGGCCCCAGCCGAGATAGTAGCCCCAGTAGTAGCCGATGGCGGTGACGTTCTTGACCAGCAGGATGTTGGCCGGGATCTGCGGGATGCGGCCCGAGGCGAAGCCGTAGCAGACGAGCCGCGCTTCCGGCGCCACGCAGCGCAGCGACTGGTCGAACAGATCGCCGCCCACCGGGTCGAACACCACGTCGACGCCGCGACCGTCGGTCAGTTCCAGCACGCGCGCGCGCATGTCCTCGTTGCGGTAGTCGATCGCGATCTCGGCGCCGGCCGCCATAGCGGCTTCGCGCTTGTCGTGACTTGAGGCGGTGCCGATGACGCGCGCGCCCATGGCGCGGCCAAGCATGACGGCGCTCAGCCCGCTGCCGCCGCCGGCGCCGTGCACCAGCAGCGTCTCGCCGCGCCGCAGCCGCGCGGCCCAGTCCAGTCCCAGGAATACGCTGCCATGCGTGCCGGCCACGATCATCGCCTGGGCGTCGTCCAGCCCGTCGGGAATCTTCCATACGGTATGGGCCGGGGCGACGAAGCGCTCGGCGATGCCTCCGCCGCCCTGGGCCAGGGCCGCGACCCGGTCGCCAGGCTTTACATGCGTCACATCCGGCGCCGCATCGATGACGATTCCCGCCACTTCGCCGCCGGGGACGTAGGGCAGGCCGGGCTTGTTCTGGTGCTTGCCGGCAATGCCCAGCACCACGGCGAAGGAGATGCCGGCCAGATGCGTGGCGATGCGGACATGGCCGGGCCGCAGCTCGGGTTCGGGCCAGTCGTTTTCGAGTTTCAGAACGTCGGGTGTGCCGTATTCGCGGCAGACGAGAGCGCGCATCGGTGCCGGCCCTACAGATCGACGAACGAGCCGTGACGGCCCTTGCCCTCGGCGAAACGTCTGGCGCCCGGCATCGCTTCCTTGCGCCGCGCCTCGGCGGCGAGTTCGGCCTCGCGCGCGATGGCGGCGGCGAAGCCGTATTCGGCCTGCTCGTAGGCCGAGCGCCGGTCCGAGCGCAACGCGATCTGCGGGAAGGACGCCACCTGCAACGCCAGTTCCTGGGCTTCCTTCAACGCCAGCCCATTGCCGACCAGCCGCGTCGCCAGGCCCCATTCCAGCGCTTCCTTCGCCGGCACGGCGCGACCGGTGATCAGCATGTCGAGCGCCCGCGCCTGGCCGATCAGCCGCGGCAGGCGCACCGTGGTCCCGTCGCTCATCGGCACGCCCCAGCGCCGCGAGAACACGCCGAAACTGGCATTCTCCTCGACGATGCGGATGTCGCAGAACAGCGCGACGCCCAGGCCGCCGGCGCAGGCGGTGCCGGCGATGGCGGCGATCACCGGCTTGGACAGCGGCGCCCGCAGCGGCCCGTTCTCCGAGCCTGCCCAGGGGAAATAATCGGTGCCGCCGGCCAGTGCCTTCAGGTCGGCGCCGGCGCAGAAGGCGCCGCCGGCGCCGGTCAGCACAGCCACATTCAGTTGCGGATCGGCATCGAAGGCGTAGAGCGCGCTACCCAGCGCCAGCGCCGCCTCGTTGTCGAGCGCATTGCGCACCTCGGGCCGGTTGATGGTGATGGTAAGCACCGGGCCCTGCCGCTGCGTCAGAATCTTGCCGCTGTCTGCTGTCATCGTCCTCGTTCCTCGCTGTCGCCGGCAAATTGCAGCACGGCCGGTCTTATTGCAAACTGGCGCAAAACGAGGGCGGGAACGTGTCGGAATTCGTCAGGATCGAGAAGGGGCTTGGCCCCGAAGGCCGCATTGCGGTCGTGCGCTTCGACCGCGGCGACGGGGTCAACGCCCTGTCGCCGGAGGCAATCAGGCAACTGACCGCGGCCGCGCGGTCCTTCGAGGACGACGGCGGCACTTCGGTGGTCATTCTGACCGGCACCGACAGGTGCTTCTCGGCCGGCTTCGATCTCAAGGATCCGGAGGGCCGGTCGCGGCGCGACATGGATATCGGCGCGCTGCGCCGGCATCTGCGCATGGGACCGCGCCTAGCGGCGGCCTGGCAGGACATGGACCAGATCACCATTTCGGCGATCGAGGGGTTCGCCGTTGGCGGCGGTGTCGTCATGGCGGTAATGACTGATTTCCGCATCATGGGCCGCGGCGCCCATATGCGCGTGCCGGAGATCGCGCTGGGCATGAACATGAGCTGGCAGAGCATGCCGCGCATGCTGCATCTGATCGGGCCGGCGCGCACTAAGCAGGCGGTCCTGCTGGCCGATGACCGCATCTCGGCCCAGGACGCCTACGAATGGGGTCTGGTCGAGCAGGTCGTCGACGATGGCAGGACGTTCGACGCGGCAATGGTCATGGCGGAGAAGATCGCCCGCCTGCCGCCCATTCCCGTCGCCATGACCAAGCAGACCATAAACCGGCTCACGCACGCGCTGGACGATCTCGCCAGCCACATGGACGTCGACCAGTTCGCCCTGGCCGGCATGACCGAGGATCATCGCGAGGGCGTCGCCGCCTTTCTCGAGCGGCGCCGGCCGCGCTTCAAGGGGCGCTGATGAGCCCGCGCGCGGCACTGGCGCCCGAGCGCATCGAGGCCGGCGAGCGGCTGCTGCGTCGGCTGGAAGAGCGCGGCGCCAACGTGCCGGCGGCGCTGTGGAGCTATGCGCCCGATATCAACGAATGGCGGCTCTATCTTGCCATCCGCCATGGCGCGCAGCAGGGGCTGGCGGCGTCGACCGAGATGGTGTCGCAGGCCATCGCCTCTCTGCGCAGCGAGGAGGATTTTCCCCTGACGCGCCAGGACATTTCGCCGGTGGCGACCGACCACGCCGTCATCGCGACCCTGGCGGCGGCGATCGGCACCGGCCCGACCATCTCCCGCCTGCGCATCCAGGGCACACGCGTCAACGGCGCGCTGATCGAAGATGCGCTGGTCTATCGACTCTACAAGGCGGGGCTGGCGGGGTAGGAAGCCTGCGGTCGGCGGCGGGGAAAAGCGAACAGCCAGTTCATGCCCAGACGCAAGGCGACGGCGTAGGCCAAAGCGGGCAGCGCGATGCCGGCGAAGGTTACGATCCCGACCTGCAGGAACCCATCGTGCGGCAGCAGCTTCAAGGTCGCGATGCGAGCGGCGCCGCTGGCCAGCGGATGCATCAGGAAAATCGCCAGCGAGGCGTTGCCCAGCCAGCTCAGGACGGACATCAGCGCTGTGCGCGACAGCGCGGCCGCAACCGCAAGCAGCCCCGCGACGCCGAGACAGCCGGACATCAGGTCCCACAATCGCAGGCCGGTACCGGCCAGCGACGAGGGCGGCGTGGCCGGCAGAATGGCGGCGAGCAGCGTCACGCCCGCCGCGGCAAGGGCGACGGTCGACGATCTTGCTTCGGTGCGACGCACCAGATCGACGGCGGCGAAGCCCAGGACCAGAAATACGGCGAATCGCTGGAAGTAATGCGGCACCTGCCAGCCGCCGAACAGTGGCAGGGCGGCGAGCGCCAATGCGATGGCCAGCGTTAGGAAGCGCGCCCTTTTCAGCAGCGGCCAGGCGGCCAGGGTGACGACGAACAACGTGACGAGGAACCAGGATTTCTGGCCGGTGACGATCTCTAGCACGTGCCGGCCGATGTCGCCGGGGTCTTCCATCGGGCTGTTGTAGTAGCGCACGAAGATCACGGCGACGGCGTAGTAGATCGCGCTCCACACGAGATGCGGCCAGTAGAGCGTGCAGGCGCGCCGCGCCAGCAAGGCGGTGAACGATTCCGGCGGCCGCAGCGCCAGTGCGCAGCCGGAGGCGAAGAAAAACGAATGCATGTGGAACCGGTAGACCCAGCCCTGCAATGCATCGAGTGCGTTGCCTTCGTGCACGATTTCCAGCCGGCCGAATCCCTGCACGACATGGCCGAATACCACCAGGCAGATGGCCAGCGCCTTCAGTATGTCGAGCATGGCGACGCGATCGACTGCGGGTGAATTTTCCGGCTCGGCCATGAATCAGAGCTCGTGGCTGCGCGTCGGCAGCTCCGCCATGATGCGCCGGCGCTCCTCGTCCGTGTAGCCGGTCCAGCGCGCGATCTCTTCGACGGTTCGCTTGCA
>JBFWZG010000030.1:0-7884 GCA_050185515.1 Reyranellaceae bacterium | reverse complement strand
GCGGCGATCATCGCCTTGCTGAGCGCCTGGATGCGCTCGGAGCGCGATCCGTCCGGCTCGCCGATCGGCACGCGATCGGAATAGGTGTGGCGGATGACGCCGGGCGCCTCGATCGCGGCGGCGGGATCCAGTACGCAGCCGATCGCGCGCTGTGGGCCGATATGGGTCCAAAGCAGGTCGCCTGGATCGACCGATTTCAGGCGCCGGCCCTCATGCGGACCGCCCAGCTTGTGGAAATACCAGAAGGGCAGACCGTTCATCGCCGTAACCACGCCGGAATCGGGGCGCAACATTGGCGCGAGGCTCGCCGCGATCGCCGGCGCGCTGTTTGACTTGATGGTGAGAAAGACGAAGTCCTGTTCTCCGGCCTGCGCCGGATCGTCGGTGGCGTGCGGTCGCACTGTGAAGCTTTCGGCCAGCGTATGCAGGGTCAGACCATTCTCGCGAATGGCGGCCAGATGCGGGCCGCGCGCAATCAAGGTAACGTCGACACCGGCCCTGGCCAGCCTGGCGCCGAGATAGCCGCCGATGGCGCCGGCGCCGAAGATGGCGATCTTCACGAGAGCAGTCTCACTTGGCGAGCCCCAGTTTCTGCGCCAGGCCGATGCGCTGCACCTTGCCGGTGGCCCCCTTGGGCAGCTCGTCCATGATCAGCACCTGCCGTGGCACCTTGAAGTCGGCCAGCCGCTCGGCGGCGAAGGCGCGGATCGCCTTCTCGTCGGCCTTGGCGTCCGGCTTCAGCACCACGGCCGCGGCGACGTCCTCGCCCAGCTTGGCGTGCGGTACGCCGAAGGTGACCACTTGGGCGACGGCGGGGTGATCGAGAAGCACTTCGTCGACTTCGCGCGGCGAGATCTTCTCGCCGCCGCGGTTGATGATCTCCTTCTTGCGCCCGGTGATGGCGAGATAGCCTTCCTCGTCGAGGACGCCAAGATCGCCGGTGCGGAACCAGCCATTGGCGAAGCCTTCCTCATTGGCCTTGGGGTTGTTCTCGTAGCCCGCCGTGACGTTGGGTCCCCTGATTACCACCTCGCCCTGGGTGCCGGCTGGCAGCAGCGCGCCGTCGTCGGCCATGATGGCGATCTCCGGCCCGGCGGCGATGCCGACCGAGCCCGGCTTGCGCGCCCGCGGCGGCAGCGGATTGGACGCCATCTGGTGCGCCGCCTCGGTCATGCCATAGCTTTCGATGACCGGCGCGCCGAAGGTCTTTTCCAGCTCCGCCATGACCTGCGGCGGCAACGATGCCGACGACGAGCGGATGAAGCGCAGGCGCACCTTGTCGAGCGCCTCGCGATTGCGTTCGGCGCGCGAGAGGATCGCCTGGTGCATGGTCGGCACGGCCGTATACCAGCTGGGCGCGAACTCGACGAAACGGGAGAAAAAGTTCAGCGCGTTGAAGCCCTCGGTGCACGCCACCGAGCCGCCGGCCTGCAGCGACGACAGCACCGCCGCGATCAGCCCGTGAATGTGGAACAGCGGCATGACGTTGAGGCAGCGATCGGATTCGCCCAGCGCCAGCGTCGCGGCGATGTGCCGAGCCGAAGCCGTGACGTTGCGCTGCATCAGCGGTACGATCTTGGGCCGCGACGTGGTGCCCGAGGTGTGCAGTACCAGCGCGATATCGTCGGGTTCCGGCGGGCCGTCGCCCGAGGCGCCGCGCTTCTGCAGCAGGGCGGCGTCCGCATTGCTCTCGGGCACCAGATCGAATGTGCCGGCGGGCAGGATTTCGTCCTTGCCTAAGGCCAGCACCGGAATGCGGTGTTTGCGCGCCACCTGCGTCGCCGGGCCTTCGTCGCCGCGCGCCACCACCAGAACAGCCGGCTTGAGGTCGGACAGGTAGAAGTCGAACTCGTCGGCGCGGTAGGCGGGGTTGAGCGGCGCCGTGGTCGCGGCGCAGGCGAAGGTCACGAAGGCGGAGGCCATCTCCGGTCCGTTGGGCAGGACGATGGCGATGCGGTGGTTGCGCCCGATACCGAAGCCCCGCAGGACGTCCGTCATGTGGTCGACATGCTTGCGCAGGCCGGCATAGGTCAGGGGCGGCCGGCCGGGAGCGAGCAGGGCGGGAGCCGCATCGCGGCCGATTTCAAGCAGTTGGCGGATCGTGCTGGGGCTCATGGGGCGGCAGATTTACCCAAGCGGCGGCCTCTGTCGAGGGCGGCCGACCAGTGACGACAGACTGGGGCTTGCAATATATTCCGCGGCATGTATATATATTCCAAGGAATTCATATTGGAGGCGGGCATGGCGATTTCCCGGAGGAACTTCATTCGTGTCGTCGGCGGCGTCGGTATCGTGGCGGCGGGTGGCGTGGGCCTGCGGTCCTGCGACGCGATGCCGGAAAGTGCGGTTTCCGCCTGGAGCGGGCCAACCAATGAAACGGACCTGCGTCGTCGCGTTCTCGCCTGGGCGCAGCTGGCTCCCAATCCGCACAACCGTCAGGCGTGGCTGGTCGCCCTGCCGGGAGAGAACGAGATCGTCCTCTATTGCGATCGCAATCGGCTGCTGCCGCACACCGATCCGTTCAGTCGGCAGATCATGATCGGCCACGGCTGCTTTCTCGAATTGCTGGTGCAGGCGGCGGCGGCGGAGAAACACCGAGCCGAGATCGCGCTGTTTCCACAAGGCGGCTTCCCCGTCGGGGAAGTTGGCAGCGTGCCAGTCGCGCGCATCAGGCTGGCGCCCGATCCTGCCATCGCAGCCGATCCGCTGTTTGCCCACGTGCGCGCCCGACGCAGCGCCAAGGTGCCGTTCGACACCGATCGGCCGGTGCCCGATGCGGCGATCGCCGCCCTGGTCGCAGCCGTCGGCGGAGCGGCTGGCGCCCGCGTGCGCTTCGGCGAAACGCGCGCCTCGGCGGCGCGCCAGGCGCTGCGCGATCTGACCGAGCAGGCCATGACCCTCGAAATGAAGACGCCGCGAACCATGGCCGAAAGCATCGATCTGATGCGTCTGTCGGCTGCGGAGATCGACTGGTACCGCGATGGCATTTCGCTGCACGGCCCGCTGTTCTGGTGGGGCCAGCGTCTGGGATTCATCGACAGGAAGACCATGGCCGATCCCGCCAGCAACGCCTTCGCCAGCGGCATCGAACGCTACAAAGCCATGACGCAAAGCGGCATGGGCTTCGCCTGGCTGATCACGGCCGGCAACGAGCGCACCGACCAGATCGCCGCCGGGCGGGCGCATGCGCGGTTGAATCTCGCCGCCACTGCAGCGGGAGTGGCGCTGCAGCCGCTGAGCCAGGCGCTGCAGGAGTACCCGGAAATGGCGCCGCTCTATTCGCAGCTGCGGCAGGCTGTCGGCGCCGGCGAAGGCGAAACCGTGCAAATGCTGGTGCGGCTTGGCTATGCTGGCGACGTGCCGCCCGCGCCGCGGCGCAGGCTTGACGATCTGCTGGTCACCGGCGCCGCATGAAGAACGGGAACGCATGACAGGCCGCAAGGCGCCGACCGGGCTCAGGCCCGCGGACGAACTGATCTACGAGACGCTGAACTTCATCGGCATCGCTGACCAGCTGATGACGACGCGCGCCAATCGCGTGCTGGCGGAGGGCGACCTGCCCTTCCCGCAGTTCGTCATGCTGAGCCATTTCTCGAAGGATCCGGCGCGGCGACGCACCATCACCGGCATTGCGTCCGCCTTTCAGGCGCCGCAGCCAGGCATCACCAAGACCCTCGCCAAGATGCGCAAGCGCGGGTTCGTCGAGATGCGCGCGGCGGAGGACGACGGGCGGGTGCGCGAGGTGTGGGTCACGCCGGAGGGGCTGGCGGCCTATCGCGCGGCGCTGAAGCGGATCACGCCCGACGCGCGGCTGATCTTCGCCGAGTGGGACGAGCAAGACCTGCGTCGTCTGCATGATCTGCTTGAACGGCTGAAGAGCTGGCTCGACGACAATCGGGAAACCAAGCCCCTGTCGCACAGTTCCTGACTACCGCATCCGCTCAAGCGCCTGACGAGTCTGCCGGAAAGGCTTCGGAACCGATGCCTCGGGCGGTCGGTTTTTGATTCGTGTGGGTGAACGAGAGAGGAGGACACATGCTACGGAAGAGATCAGGTTTCCACCTCGCAACGGTGCTTGGCTCCAGCATGCTCGCGCTGATGCTTGCTGCGCCGGCTGTGGCGGACGATATGAAGGCGAGCGGCAGCGCCAGCGCCGCTTCGAGCGATACCATGCGTTCGACGCAGGGAGCGGTCGATCTGACTATCGATACCGTGCGTTACGACCAGTTGTCGCCACAGGTGCAGGCGGCGATCAAGGGCCGCACCGGACCGGAGCAGAAGATTTCCGAACTGATCGAAACCACGATCCTCAATCGGCTGGCCGTGCTGGGCGACGGCTACACTCTGGACGAGACTCGCCGGGCCGGGCCTGACTACGTGCTGATCGTCAGCGACCCTGACGGGCAGCAGGCAACCATGCTCTACGTTGTCGACACCGACGAGCTTCGCGAAGTGCAGATGTAGCGCTGCCGCCGCAGTCTGAAAACAGGACCGGCCGCTTCCAGTGAAGCGGCCGGTCCGTTTTCGCGTTCCCTGTCGAGGCGTCAGTTGCTGTCGGGCTTGCCGATCTCGTTCAGCCGGCTTTGCAGCTCGTCCAGCTTGCGCTTCAGTTCGTCGATCGTCGCGTTATCGGCAGCCGAGCGCTCCTGCGGCTTGGGTGGCTCTCCCTGCCCGGCGGCGAAGGGGGTGAACATCTTCATTGCCCGCTCCAGCATGGCGACGTTCTGCTTGCCGACCTCTTCGAACTGGGCGAAGGGGTTGAAGCCGAAGGTCGACTGCATGTAGTCGCGCATCCGTTCCTGGTTCTGGGAGAACGACTTCATCGAGTATTCGAGATATTGCGGCACCACGCCCTGCAGCGAGTCGCCGTAGAAACCGATTAGCTGGCGCAGGAACGAAATGGGCAGCAAATGCTGCCCCTTTCCTTCTTCCTCGACGATGATCTGCGTCAGCACGGCGCGGGTTATGTCCTCGCCCGTTTTCGCGTCGTAGACGACGAAGTCGGTGTTTTCCTTCACCATCTGCGCCAGATGGTCGAGCGTCACGTAGCTCGACGTCGCCGTATTATACAGTCGGCGGTTGGCGTACTTCTTGATGACTACAGGCGCCGGCCTGGCGCCCGCGGCGCCAGCATGCTCGTTATCTGCCATACCACGCCCTTTCCCCTGACGGCCCCAGCCCCCGGCGCTTTGCGGCGCCTTGTTCACTATGCTTACGCAACCGCGAAGATTTTGCTGCGGTGCGTAAATTTTCGTCACCTTAGCGCGGCCAATTTCGCGCTGCAAGCAGAGGTGGCGGCGCTGCACCGGGCGGCGCAAGCGGCTATACTCGCGCCATGGCGGACGAGTCCGAACTGGAAACCCTGGCGAAACGGTATCTCGATCTTTGGGAGAGCCAGCTTTCGGCGATGGCGGCCGACAGCGAGCTGGCGGAACAGCTTGGCCGGCTGTTCGCCGCGACCAATGCCAGTCTGTTGGCCGGCGTCAGGACGGCGGCCGGCGCGTCGGCAACCTCGGAGGGGAGCGAACATGCAAGCGGCGACGCCGCATCTGCGGCTGGGACCGCGGCCGCTGCCTCTGCACGTGGCCACGGCGTTGTGGACCTGGCAGAGCTCGAGCGCCGGCTTGCCGCTGTTGAGCAGCGGCTCGACGCCATCGAGCGCGGCGGCAACTGACGGCGATTCCGCCAGGCATGAGTCTTTTCGCGGATTTGCCGGGCTGGCCCGCCATCACGAGGCCTGGCGTCGGCGGCTGATTCGCCTGCGCGCCGATCTTGCGCTGTCGGACGAGCGCACCGCGTTGGACGAGCTGGTGCGCGGCCCCTTCGCCGCTGCGTTGCAGCGCGAGACGCTGCGCCGAATGGATCGGTTTCTCGACGGCGTGCAGCGCTACCGCAGCCATACGAGCGAGCGCGATTTCGCCGAACCGGCCGTGGCGATGGCCGACGGGCAGAGCCGATTGCTGGATTTCTCCCCCTTCGCCGGGGACGCCGTGCAGGGCGAGACCGCGCTGTTCATGGTGCCTTCGCTCGTCAATCGCTGGCAGGTGCTCGATATCACGCCCGAGCGCAGCTTCATGCGCGCCATGGCGCGCGCTGGAATCCGCAGCTATCTGGTCGACTGGGGCACGCCGTTTGGCGATGAGCGGCGGTTCTCGGCCACCGACTACGTGTTGCGGCTGGAACGCATGCTCGACGCGGTGCGTCGCGCGGGCGCCATGCGCATCCATATCGGCGGCTACTGCATGGGTGGCCTGCTGGCCCTGGCGCTGGCGATCCGCCGCCAGGCCGACATCGACAGCCTGGTGTTGCTAGCGACGCCCTGGGACTTCCACGCCGACCGCACCGGCCAGGCGCTGATGATGGCCAATCTGCCGTTCCTGTCGCGACTGGTCGAGCACGCCGGCGAATTGCCGGTCGATGCGCTGCAGACGCTGTTCTATTCGCTCGATCCCTGGCAGGTGATCCGCAAGTTCAGCCGTTTCGCCGCGCTCGATCCTGCATCGCCGGCGGCGCGCGAATTCGTGCTGCTCGAGGACTGGCTCAACGAGGGTGCGCCGCTGCCCGGTCCGCTGGCGCAGGAATGCCTGCTCGGCTGGTACGGCGCCAATTCGCCGGCCACGGGCGAATGGCAGGTGGCGGGCGAGACGGTCGATCCCCGCCGCCTGCAGCGTCCGGTGCTGACAGTGGTGCCGGGCCAGGACCGTATCGTGCCGCCGGCCTCGGCGCGGGCGCTGGCGCCGCCGTCGCCGATCGCGCCGCCGCAAGCCCAGCGCCTTGAACTGGCGCTGGGCCATATCGGCATGGTGGTGTCGGGACGCGCGCCGCAGATGCTCTGGCAGCCGGTGATCGACTGGTTGCGCGCGCCGGGCGGCATGTCCGCGGAATGACCGTCGCCGGCGCCGATCCTTCCGAGACCGAGCGCATTCCGGCGCTGACCGGCCTGCGTGCAGTGGCGGCTGTCTGGGTGCTGGTGTTTCACATATGCGTCGTGCAGGGCATCTCGGCGCGGACCGGCATCCACCGCGGCTATCTCGGCGTCGATCTGTTCTTCGTCCTGAGCGGCTTCATCCTCTGCCACGTCTATTTCGCTGACATGGCTGCCGGGCGCGCCCGGCTGCGCCACTATCTCCTGCTGCGGCTGGGCCGGCTGTGGCCCGCGCATGCTGTGGTGATGCTGGTCTGGGTGCTGGCTTTCGCCGCCGTGGTGGCGCTGGGAATTCCCTATGACGGCAACAGCCATCGCGGCCTTGCCGCCTACGTGGCCGCAAATCTCCTGATGGTGCATGCCTGGGGCCTGTTCGACTGGTACGACCTCAATCCGCCCTCCTGGTCCGTCAGCGCCGAATGGTTCTGCTATCTGGCGTTTCCCCTGATGGTGCCGGTGGTCGCGCGGCTGCGTGGCGTTGCAGCCATCGTGGCCGCGGCGCTGGTCTGGGTGGCGCTCGCCGCCCTCGTATTGCGCGCCGTAGACCTGCCGGGACTGATCGATTACCAGCGCTTCGGCCTGGTGCGAGCGATGGCAGGGTTCGGTCTCGGCATGCTGGCCTGGCGGCTGGGCATGGCGGCCCCGCATCTGCTGCCGCGCCATCTCGCGGATATGGCGCTGCTCGCCATCGTGGCGCTGGTGCTGGCGCCGGGGCTGCGCCAGGGCTGGGTCGACTACATTCTGCTGGCATTGTTCGCCGCCCTGGTACTGGGCTTGAGCCGGCAGGGAAGCGCGACCGGGCGGCTGCTTGCCCTGCGTCCGGTGGTCGGGTTCGGCGAGATCTCCTACAGCTTCTATCTCGTCCACTGGTTCGCGCTGATCGTGATCATCAAGCTGTGGCGCTACGTGCCCGATCCAGTGATCGACAGCCCGCTGGCCTACGGCCTCTGCGTCGGTCT